>JANTFM010000387.1 GCA_024763475.1 Acidobacteriota bacterium
GAGCTGGCACACCGGATCGGATCCGAGATCCTCTCGGCAGACTCTCGCCAAGTCTACCGGGGTCTCGACCTGGGCACGGGGAAGGACCTGCATGAGTACTCGGCGGTCTCTCCAGCGGTCCCCTATCACCTGATCGACGTGGCGGAGCCAAGCGAGATCTACACCCTCTACCACTACCAGCGCGACTGCTACCGATTGCTGCGGGAGATGGCGAAGACCCCGCCTTGGGCGGCCGGTGAGAAACCCCTCGTGATGGTCGGCGGAACCGGACTCTATATCGAGGCGGTGCTCAAGGACTATCGCCTCGAGAACGTCCCGGAGAACCCGCTGCTGCGGGACTCTTTGATGGAGCTCGACAGGGCGCTCCTCGAGGAGCGCCTGCGGGCCCTGGCTCCCGAGCGGCACGCCACAACCGATTGTTCGAGTCGCAAACGCATCGTGAGGGCGCTCGAAATCGTGGCGTACGGGAGGGAACACACGATACTCGAGTCCGAACCCCTCGCTGTTCGTCTCGACGCGAGGGTCTTCTGCGTCCGCGTGGAACGCAGCGAGGTTCATGAGCGAATATCTCGTCGGGTCGATGAACGACTCGAGCAAGGTATGGTCGATGAGGTCCGCGGCCTCATCGAGCGCGGCATCCGCCGCGAGCGCCTCGAGATGCTCGGGATGGAGTACCGGGAGATCGCGCACCACCTCTTCGGACTCAAGAGCTATGAACAGATGGTCCTGGACCTGAAGCAGAAGATCCGCCATCTTGCCAAACGCCAGGAGACCTGGTTCCGTGGCATGGAGCGCCGCGGCTTGAATCCCAGCTGGATAGCGCCTGACGAGATCGAGACCCTGCTCCAGGCAGTGTCGTCCTCCAATGAGGTCTAACTCGCCGTGAGTCGGCCACGCAAAGCTCTCGCGCGCGGAACAACCGTTGCGGCGGGCTGCCTGATCTCAATCGGCAGATTCCGGCTGACCCGGCGGGATGTCCCTGCGGCGGCGAATTGAGTCGATCGCGCCGTCGATCAGCGGACGCGGCAGGGTCCATCCGCCATCCGCGAGCATCACCGTACCGGTGATCCACTCGGCGGCAGGACTGGCGAGAAAGCACACGAACTCCGCAACCTCGGCGGTCTCGCCGAAGCGGCCAAGAGGAATCTGCGAGAGAAGCGCCTCCTCGAGCTCCTGCGAGGGCCACAAGCGGTCTGCAGCTCCCTTGCTGGCGAAGGGGCCAGGCGAGATGGCGTTCACCCGGATGCCGAACTCCGCCCACTCCGCCGCGAGCGTTCGGGTCAGAGCCTCGACTCCAGCCTTGGCACAGGCCGAGTGAACAACACCCTGCTTGCCCGTCGCGGCGTAGGGAGCGGAGATGTTGACAATCGCGCCCCCTCCCCCGCTCCGCATCAGGAGCCCAGCCTCCCGAGACACGTAGAACGCTCCGTTGAGCGCGATGTCGATCACGTTGGCGAAGGCCTTCGGGGCCAGGGCAAGAGCGGGACGAATGAAGTTTCCGGCGGCATTGTTGACCAGAATGTCGAGCCCACCAGCCTTTTCGGCGAGCGAGCGCACGACCCGGCGCACGGCTCTTGCGTCTCTCTGGTCCATCTCGGCACTGAGGACTTCGAATCCCAGCTCGCGACCGCGCTCGAGCAGCTGTTGGTGATGACCCGTATCTCGACTCACGCAAAGCACCCGCGCCCCGAGTGAACCGAGACGCGTAGCAATCGCCAAGCCGAGCCCGGTTCCACCACCGGTCACCAGCGCGTTGCGACCCTCGAAGACCCCATCCCTAAGCAGTTGCTTGTTGTCCATGGGCCTAGGATAGCTCGATCGCGCGTCGACACGATCAACCGAGGAACAATCCGCACTCCGGACACTCTGCGTCAGGTCCCGGAGTGTAGCGAGCCCCACAGGCCGGACAGAGAGGAAGCTCGCCAGGCGCCAGGGCTTCGTCCGGCTCGGATATCGTCTCGTGGGGTATCACATCCCCAAGGCCGAGACGAGATTGGAAGCTATCGAAGAAGACGTCGAGGGCTCGATCCCGATCCTCGGTGGCCGCAAGCAGGGTCAATTGCGGCTGACAGCTCTGGCATCCCCCGGGAGGCTCACCAACGGCCACCGGAAGGTCCACGCCGGCGAAGGCATCCCGCAAACGCGTGATACTCGTCACGGGCCCCGTAAAGACGGGCACGACAGACCTGCCAACGAGCAGCTCGGCCATCGCCTGAGGGCTGTAGTGTTCCCCGAAGCTCTGTGCCTCGAGCTGGGGCACGAGATCCTCCCGGCACGCCTCACAGCGGGTAAATCCCTCGCGAAACTCAGCTCGACAAAGCGGGCAGTAGGGCATCACAAGCTCCTGTCGTACGCGCATGGTGGCGGATAGCCGCCGAAGGCGCAAACCACAAGCGAAAAGTCCAGGCTCTCGACTCAAGCTCCCACGCCCAGGGCCGATAACGACAAAGAGATCTTCCGCGCGTTCCCGACGGGAGGGGCGGAACCATTCCGTTGGGGAAGAGGACGAGACATGAAGAGCTACATAGCGAACCTGTCGACCCGGGCAAAACTAGGCACCGTGATCGGGATGCCCCTGCTTGTGCTCGCCGTCTTCGTTGCGAGCGGCATGATCGGAAAGTACCGGACTGTCCGCGAAATGGACCAACTCGAGAGCCTGTCTTCGGTCGCGGCCAGGATCTCCGCCCTCGTGCATGAAACCCAGCGCGAACGGGGAGCCACAGCACTCTACATGGGATCCAAGGGCAGCCAGTTTGGCGATCAGTTGCAGGCCCAACGCCAACGAACAGATCAGGCGCTGGCTGCACTTCGCGAGTGCGAGACGGACTCCGGGCAGGTCCTTGCACAGGGAAGCGCAGCAACACACTACGCGAACGCCATGGCCTCCATCGAACAGCTCGCCGGAATGCGGGAAGACGCCTGGGAGATGCGGGTCTCTGCAAAGAAGCCGATCGGCTACTACACGGGCATCAACCGGGACCTACTCAATACCGTGGCCGCAATGGTCGGACTGAGTCGTAGCGCGGATGTTTCCAGATTCGTCTCAGCCTATGTGAACTTCCTCAAGCAGAAGGAACGTGCCGGAATCGAGCGTGCGGTGCTGAGTAACACCTTCGCCGCAGACGCTTTTGGCCCCGGGATGTACAAGAAATTCGTCTCTCTCGTGGCAGCTCAGAGCTCTTACGAGGACGTATACCATTCCTTCGCGACCCACGATACATGGGCTCTTTACCAGGAGTCCATGAAGACCAAAGACGTTGCGGAGACCGAGCGCCTCCGGAACATCGCTTTCTCAAAGACCGAGGGTTTCGGCGTCGATGCCCCGCACTGGTTCAAGGTGCAGACCGCCAAGATCGACCAACTCAAGCTGGTCGATGACAGCCTTGCGGACTCCCTGCGCTCGTTGATTCGTGAGAGAAAATCGAGCGCCTGGTCCTCCTTTGCGTTCCTGGGAGTCATTTCACTATTGGTCCTCGCTGCGACACTCATTCTCGGGTTCACGGTCGCGAGGTCGATGACAGAAGGCCTGGATGAACTCCAAGACGCGGCGGCGCGCCTCGCCCAGGGAGACGCCAACCACCAGATCCAATATCGGAGTCAGGATGAACTGGGCTCCCTGGCAGAGTCCATGCGGGAACTCATTGCCTATTTCCGTGAGATCGC
>JANTFM010000388.1 GCA_024763475.1 Acidobacteriota bacterium
TCAGGGTCTCGGTTCGGGACACCGGCATCGGCATCGCCCCCGGGGCCCAGGAGAAGCTCTTCGACGCCTTCACGAAGGCAGATGCGTCAACCACCCGGAACTTCGGTGGAACGGGACTCGGACTGTCTATCTCAAAGCAGCTTGTGCAACTGATGGGGGGCAGACCCGAGTGACCAGCGCTCCTGGGAAGGGTTCGACCTTCTGGTTCACGCGGAAGCTACAAAAGACAAATTCACCCACACCTCTTCCCAAGGGTGCCCTCAAAGATGTCAGGGTTCTGGTGGTTGATGACAACCAGATGCATGGCCGAATATTCACCGAGACTCTCGAGGGTTGGGGCATGGTTCCGATCTATGTCGATTCGGCAGAGGTCGCCTTGGAGATTGCCAGGGAGTCCCACGGCAAGGGCGAGCCATTCTCCATCGCAATGATGGACCTCGAGATGCCGGGGATGGATGGTGAGCAACTGGCAAGAGCTCTCCGGAACGATGGGAATCTTGAAAGTACCAGGCGGATGCTTGTCACTGCTTCGGGCCGACGCGGCGACGCCTCGCGTTTTGAGGACGCAGGTTTCTGTGCCTACCTGTGCAAACCGGTACGTCCGGAAATCCTGCGCCAGGCGGTCTCGGCAATATGCGCCCCGGATTTCGACGTGCGAGAGAATCGTTCGATCATCACTCGACACTCGCTTGAGGAAGACGCGGCACCGTTGCAGGGGCTTGCAGAGAATGGGGAATTTGCTTGTCATGTGCTGGTCGCTGAAGACAACCGGGTCAATCAGCTCGCCGCCCAACGCATGCTCGAGAAGCTCGGCTGCACGGTTGAGTTGGCCTGCAACGGGCGGCAAGCCGTGCAGATGGCCGTGGCCACCGCGTACGACATCATCTTCATGGATTGCGAGATGCCCGAGATGGATGGCATTGAAGCCACCCGGACACTCCGCGAGAGAGAAACTGGCAGCCGGCAAGTCCCGATCATCGCCCTGACTGCTCACGCTCTCGACAAGACCCGTGAACGATGCCTGCAAGCCGGCATGCACGGTTTTCTGACCAAACCCCTCGAAGCGCCTTCTCTCGAAAAGACAATGCTCGAGTGGACCCGCCGCACTGTGAGTGAGCCCGCGTAGGGGCTCGCAAAACACCGAGGGGATCACTCCTCGCCGGGGCGGGTTCTTCGTAGTTTTTTGAGTTTGAATGGCGGCGGCGGACCTCGCGGCGACGGCGGTTGTCTGCTTCACTCTCCGATCGCCCTCGAGCGCCTTGAATACCACGGAATGAACAAAGCTCTCGTCTACTCCGGAAGACGTCCCGATCACCGGACCGGAGCAAGGAACAAGGAGTACAGCTTGCCCGGCGAAGCCGACCTGTGCGGGCGTAGCGGAGCGAAGACCCAAGGCGTAGACGGGTGCGCAAGATCCTCAAGCACATCCGCAAGGTCGAACCCAAGGCTAACCCACCACCTCCACCGGCCTGCTGACGACCATCGTCATTCACTTCTGCCGCCGCTCCTCAGAGCCGCTCTCTCGAACGGCGCCGGAAAGCTCTGCCTGAAACTCAGCCTCAAGCGGCGTACAACATCGCCCCGCCCCCTATTCGTACTCCCCTTGCCATCACACAGCACGGGAACCGCACCAAAGCCAGCTTAAGGTCACCCTGGCACTACGGTCAGCCACCAAACATGACACGCAGCTCGGGACCACGATCGGGACGAACCCCTATGAAACTTCCTATCGATACAACATCGACTACTTCTATCCCCTTCCTCCAGGACTGTCCGGCGAAGTCATCATGAGGATCTACGGCATGAGTTGGGACCTTGGTCAGAATACCTTCTTCGTGGATGAGATCTTTGTTCGCGAGGTTCCGTAGATGGAATAGTTTCCCAAGCGTATCCGGGTCATGAAATGAGGAGAGCGGCCATTCAGCGGTCTTGGCAACTTGAGCAGGGATGACCGGGAACGACCACGAAATGCAGGGGAGTTGGACCCCGCGAGACCCAAGATGTCGTCGTCAAGGGCTACCGCGAGAGCCCAACTTGACAAGGCCCCCGGAGTGATCTTCTGCCTGATTCAATGCGGGATGGAGCTATTGAGAGCAACGGGACTCGAGGAGGGCGGACGCACTGCGCGCATAGTGGCCGCCAAGACGGGAGACACGCTTGAGGGCGTCGCAGGCCTCGTCCCTGCGATCCAGGCGGTCGTAGGCGATGGCCGCGTACCACAGCGCGCTCTCCGAGGGGTCCTCCGGCCGCAGGGCCATCGCCCGTTCCAGTTCTCGGGCTCCGTCCGCGGGCTGATCGGTGAAGAGGAAGGCGACGCCGAGATAGAAGTGCAGGTCCGCACTGTCCGGCTCGAGCGTGACACCCTGCTCGAGGCGATGTCTTGCGGCGCGAAGATCGCCGCGCTCCCAAGCCTCCGCCGACGAGGTCCAAACCTCCCGGAGCGACGCGCCACGCACAGCGGGAGGCGGGCGGAAGGCCGGGAGCTCGGGTGAACTGAAGATCGCTTCCGTGTCCCTCGAGGGCATCAGGAAGAAGATCGTGGCGATCAGGGCGGCGGCAGCTGCCAGACCGTAACGCCAGCGTCTTCCCCGCATCACGGGTCGCTGCCGGGAGGCTTCGAACCCGCGGCGCTCGGCAGCCGTCACGCCCTGCCCTTCCGTCAACTCCTCGAAGAGATCGAGGTCTCGAAGCAACTCCTGGCAGGGCTCACATGTCGCACGGTGGGCCTCGAATTCCTCGAGTCGCGGACCCAAAAGGCGACCTTCGGCAAGGGCGTCGATCTCCTCGAGAGAGAGAAAAGAACACGCCTCACCGCTTGCAAGGAAGTCCCCCAGGCGATAGCGGGTCTGGTCGCTCATGCGATCCTCCCCTCCTGCAGGCAGCGCTTGAGCGCACGCAGTCCGGAGACCAGCAGCGCCCGTGAACCGCTTGGATTCTTGAGCTTCAGCTTCTCGGTCAGCTCCCTCAACGTGATCCCCGCGAAATAGTGGTCAACGATCACGCAGCGCGAGAGCTCATCGAGTCTCTTCATGCAACGTGAGAGACGTCTGCGGAAGAGCGCGGCCTCCGCATCCCGCTCACCGGTCGCAGGCAGGGCGAGGTCCTCCTGGAAGTGCTGCTCGTCCAGGGAGACGCTACGCTCGGCGAGGCCACGCCAGCGCTGGGAACGCGAATCCGCCAGGGCCTTGCGCGCCAGATTGAAAATCCAGGTGCGCCAGGAACATCGACCCTCGAAGATCTCGAGCGAGCGGGACAACCTCAGGTAGAGGTCCTGGTTGATATCTGCAGCCCACTCGGTATCCCCAACCCGCCTGACGAAGAAAGCGTAGGTCGCGGGGCCGTAGGTCGCGTAGAGTTCCGAGAAGAGCTGATCGCGCCCCGCAGCAGTCGCCAGGCGCTCGAGGCCCGCCGGAACGGCTTTCGGTCGCTTCGCCGCATCAGTCTGCGGCCATCGTGCTGTGCGATCATCTCCTGCCGGCATCCCGAGCGACCCTCTCCGCATCCTCTTCCCCGTGAGCTGAGGTCTATCCTGCACTCCCCGATGGGTTCGTGACAAGGATCGGCTGCGAATCGTGCGGGCGTTTTGCACCAGCTCCCCCGGTCTCCGGCGGGCCGGGCGCTTTGCCCGGCCCGCCTTTGTTCTAAGTAA
>JANTFM010000389.1 GCA_024763475.1 Acidobacteriota bacterium
GAGCTGCTCGGCCGGCTCATCGACGACCGCTCGGCGCTGGTGCCTCCGGCGGAGATCCTCTGCGCCTTGACCTTGCAGCGCTGCGTGGCGCCGGGCTCGAAGCTTTCGGCGGGGCGCTGGTTCCCACGCACGGCCTTGCCCGAGCTACTCGACATCGACCCGACCCACTTCAACAACAGCCGAGTCCACCGAGTGCTCGAGCAGCTCGATCGGGTGGACGCGGATCTGCAGGACGCGCTGCCGACGCGCTACAAGCACAAGGACGGCGCTTTCGCCACGCTCTTCGTCGACGTGACCGACGCCTGGTTTGAGGGGCGGGGCTGCGATTTTGCCGAGCGAGGGCGGACCAAGGAGGGCCTCCGCAACCGTCACAAGGTGGGCATCCTGCTGCTGTGCAATAAGCGAGGCTACCCGTTGCGCTGGAAGGTGCTCTCGGGGCGTACCCGCGACCCGCAGGCGCTGTCGGCCCTGGTCGGCGAGGTCGAAGGGCTTGGCTGGACCAAGGACGTCCCGATCGTCTTTGATCGCGCCATGGGCGCCGCCTCGGCGGTGGCTCGCCTGGTGCAGAGCGGGCTTTGCTTCCTCACGGCGACTCGGCGCTCGGAGATCCCGTCCTACACCGACAAGCTGCCCAGCACGTCGTTGGCCGAGCTGCAGGGCAGCGAAGACGAAGAGGAGCAGCGGACTCTCGAGAGCGAGGCCGCCCGCCGGGTCGCCAAAGCCGGTATGGCGAAGCTCGACGATCGGCTCTACGTGCTCGACCTCGGGCTGTGCGAACGCAAGCTGCCAGCGCCCGGTCCCAAGATCTTCCCCGAAGACCCGGACATCGACGCGGAGGCGCTCGAGGGAGGAGCCGCCTGGCTCTGGCAGGCGCGGGGCTACCAGCGGCAGATCGACGACAAGGTCTTCGGCACCCGGGCGCAGCTCGCGACGAGCCTCGGGGTGAGCCGGGCCCGGGTGACGCAGATCATGAACCTGCTGCGGCTCGACGAGGCGCTGCAGCGCGAGGTGTTGGCGGGCCGCTTCGGCTTCATCCCTGAGCGCCGGCTACGCGCCATCGCCGTGCTGAAGGGCAAGGCCGCGCAGCGACGCGCGCTCGAGGAGCACGCGCTGACCGCCAGGCCCATGGCGGGGTCGGACAGGCCTCCGAGACCCCGACAGATCGGCAAGCTCGATGCCACCTTGCGGCTGGTGGCCTACTTCAACCCGCAGATGTTCGCCGACCAGCGGGCCACCGCCCAGCGGCACCTGGAGCGAGCCGAGGAGCACGTCGCCGATCTCAACCGGCGGCTGAGGCAGAAGCGGGCTCAACGCAGCCGCGAGTCCGTGCACGTTGAGGTGGCCAACAAGCTGGCCTCGCTGTCGCTGCTCTCCGTCTACGACGTGGAGATCTCGGAGACCGCCGCTCCCGAAGACGGCGCCGGCCACCTCAACGTGCGGCTTCGGTTCGACGAGGACGCGTGGAAGAGGCGCCGGCGCTTCGACGGCTTCGTGCTGCTGGTGGCGCCTCCGCAGATGAGCGGCAGCGCCAGCGAACTTGTGCAGCTCTATCGCGCCAAGGACGGCGTGGAGAAGGACTTCCAGACCATCAAGACAGACCTGAAGTTGCGGCCCGTCTTCCACCACAGCAACCCGAAGGTCCGGGCCCACGTCACCCTCTGCATGCTCGCGCTGCTCCTCGAACGGACCCTGGAGGACAGGCTGCGCCGCTCGAAGCACTCCATGACCGCGCCGGCTTGCCTCGAAGAGCTGGCCTCGACTCGCCTCAACATGCTGAAAGCGGGCGCCGAGGCAGAGCCCAGCTACGTGGTGACCGAAGCGACCGCGCAGCAGCACGCGATCCTGCGGAGCCTGCGCATGACCAAGCTGGTCAGGACGGAGGAGGTCGCCGAGCGGCTGCACCCCAGACCGACCCCCTAGGGTGGGCTGTATCTACGGTCGCTTCGTAACTCGTTGGAATGACACGGTGCGCGTACTACGCGTGGTCAAGATGGGATTCACCAGCAGGCGGGGCGGCGCTACCTCATTGACCTGGAGTCCCTCGACCTCAAGAGCCTGCGCGAGCTGCAGCGTCTGCTGCGCGACCTGGACGACGAGAAGCGCATGGCCGCCCAACGGGCACGGATGATGCCCTGGCGCAGGCCCTGACCCCGACATCAAGCTGACCAAGCAGCGACCTCCGATGCGTTGAGCCGGGGTGGTGCTCCCGGCGCGATCCCACCAGAGACATTCCGTGAGGATCTCGGGAGATTCTGGTATCCAGTGAGGGTTGAGAGGAGGGCCCAGTCACTTGATATCGCTCGTATTTCGTACAGTACAATTCATCACCTACCACCTGCTGATCTCGCTCGTCGACCGCATCAGCCGACTGCCGCGAGGCAGCAACCCGCCCGAGGTCATGCGCCTGCTACGGGAGAACATCGCCCTCAAGGCCCAGGTGCGCGCCCTGGTGCTGGAACTGAAGGCGGACCGGGGCTCGCGCCCCAGGGTGTCGATGCGGACGCGCGCAGCGCAGGTGTTCGCGTACCTGCTGACCCGGGGGGACAGCGCGTTCCAGAACTACTACCTCTCGGCCTCACGGACGACCCTCGCCAAATGGGCCACCAGGTTCCGGCGCGGCCCCTGGCCATGGCGGAGGTCGAAGCGCATGGGCAGGCCCCCGCTGTCGCAGGAGGTCAAGGACCTCATCATCAAGCTCAAGACCGAAAACGGCGGATGGGGAGCCTGCCGCATCAAGGACGAGCTTCGCCGCATGGGGATCAAGGTCAGCGAGCCCACCATCCAGAAGGTGCTCAGGGAGGCTGGCTTCAGCCCGAGGGGCGGTCACCCCTTCAACCTGGATCGCTTCCGGTCGAAGGCCAAGGACGCCATCTGGGCGCTCGACTACTTCTTCGTCCGCTCCGCGAGAGGCACCTGGCTCAACGTGCTGCTCGTGGTCGATCTCTACACCCGCGAGCTCATCGAGTTGCGCGCCTACGACGGCTGGGAGGCCGACTCGATCTGGACCATCCGCACCTTCAACGAGGCGATGCACCGTGAAGGGCGAAAACCCGAGAGCGTGGTCCACGATCACGGCACCTCATTTCTGGGACAGTTCGAGCGCCAGCTCCGGGTCCTGGAGATAGAAAGACGGCGCACCCCCGTGGCGCTTCCGTTCGTGAACGGTATCGCCGAGCGAAGCATAAAATCCGTACGGCTGGAGATGCTGAACCACGTCCGGGTCAAGGGCGTCGAGGAGCTCCAGTGGTACCTGGACGAGTACCGGACCTACTTCAACGAGTACCGCGCGAACCAGGCGATCGGCGGCAACACGCCCTCCGGCTTTGGTCGCGACTCGCCGGGCGCCGAGGTGATCAGCCTGGACGAGGTTAGGCAGAAGCGGCTGGTCCAGCGCAGCTTCGCCCACGGCATTTTGAACGCCTACGAGCTGGTGGACGAGCAGACCGACGCCGCGGCCTGAGCCCGCGCGCGGTTCACAATCACCTCGTGAAAGAGGTGTCCAAGGACGCCACCGGCGTGGTATGTCCAGCGCACGAGATCGCGGTGGATCCCGCGCTCGACCCGGTCACGCTGCGGCGGCGACAGGTGGACTCGACGACCGGATCCAGGTGGGCTTCGAGTCCAGGTCCCTCCCCGGAGGG
>JANTFM010000390.1 GCA_024763475.1 Acidobacteriota bacterium
CCCGGCTCCGAGCAGGGCCTTCGCGTTTCTTTCTTCCCGTCTTCTTCCTCCCTGTCTTCTTCCTGGATTTTCTTCTAGAACTTCCTAGAAAAAAACTCTTCTTCCGTTTTCTTCGCGTCTTCTTCCCTTTTGATTCCAGATGCCCCGGGGTATGCGATTCCCCGCTGGATCGGGGACCGACCGAAGGCTGCGGACATGTCGAAGAAGCTTCCACGATGCGATTCCTGCGGGCGTCTGTTCCGGCTCGACCGATACAACAAGAGTCGGCAGAAGAACTGCACCTATCCCGACTGCGTGCGTGCGCGCAAACAGTTGCGTCAACGCGAGTGGCACGCCAGGCGTCGCGCGTCCGATATTGAGTTTCGCATCAGCGAGAACGCGCGCTGCGCGGAGGCGAACCGCCATCGCCGCGCCGCCGCCAAGGCAAGAGCCGAAACGATGAAGCGGGCCGAAGCGGTTGCAGAAGAGACGCAGTCGTGGCTGGCGATGCAGTCGGACGTCCTCACGGGGCTCGTCGCGCAGCTCGCCGACACGGTGGATCCGCTGCGGCTGGAGGAGGTGAAGCGCGCCTACGCGGACCGGGGCCGGCGGCTGTCGGCGGGAAGGCCCCTCTCCGAACCGGCTCCGGCGCAACCGGTTTTTCTCGATGTTACTCGACATCCGCTCCAGGCTGAAAGTGGCGTGTTACTCGACACCCGCTCGCCCCCGTCCAGGCAGTGACTGCGTGCTTGCGAGTCGATGTTACTCGACATTCGCTAGTAGTGGGTCCGCCCTCCATGACCGTATGCGTCGGACAGTTTCCGGAGCGTTTTCCGGGAACGAGCCAGACAACGAAAAAGGAGATGGACCATGGCATTGATCGTGAAGGAGCCAGTGTGCCGGGAGAGGGTCAGGAGGATCCCGCGCGGATTCAGCTGGCTGGATCACCGGCTGGTGCGGGAGCACTACGTCGAGAAGTGCTCGCTGGGCGCTCTGGCGCTCTACCTGTTCCTGGTGACCGTGTCGGACGCGCAGGGGCTCTCGTGGTGGAGCGAGCGCTCGCTGGCGGCGCGGCTGGGCGTGGAGCCCGAGCGCGTGCGCCAGGCGCGCGCCGAGCTCGAGGCGGCGGACCTGATCGCCTACGAGCATCCCGTCTGGCAGGCGCTGGAGCTTGAGGGGGGCGCACGATGACTCCTGAACGCTGGTACGAGATCCACACTCTGAATGACGAGGGCCTGAGCATCCGGGCGATCGCCCGGCGCCTGGGAGTCCATCGCGACACCGTGCGCTGCGCGCTGCGCAAGTCACGCCCTCCGTCGCCGTCGCGGCCAAGGCGCGGCAGCATCATCGACCCCCATCGCGGATGGCTGCTCGCGAAGCTCGAACAGTATCCGGAGCTGACCGCCGCGCGGCTTTTCCAGATGCTGCGCGAGCGCGACTATCCAGGCGGCTACTCCCTGGTCAAGGAATGCGTGGCGGAGCTTCGCCCGCGCCTCAAGCCCGCGTATCTCACGCTCGCGTTCGCGCCCGGCGACTGCGCCCAGGTCGACTGGGGAGTCTGGACGGGCGTGGACGTTCCCGGAGGACGTCGCCGCGTCTCGTTCTTCGTGATGGTGCTCTGCCACAGCCGCATGATGCACGTGGAGCTGTTCATGGGCGAGGCGCAGGAGCACTGGCTCGCGGCGCACCGCAACGCGTTCGAGGCGTTCGGCGGCGTGCCCGCCCGCGTGATGGTCGACAACTGCAAGACCGCGGTGATCACTCCCAAGACCGCCGGACAGCCCGCCGTGTTCAACACGGCCTACCTGGACTTCGCGGCCCACTACGGCTTCAAGCCGGTCGCCTGCACTCCCCGCCGCCCGAACGAGAAGGGCCGCGTCGAGCAGGCGGTCGGCTACGTGAAGAGCTCGTTTCTGGCGGGACGCGAGCCCAGTCCGCCAATCATCATGGCGCCGGCCGTGTCGGAGTGGCTCGACTCGGTGGCCAACGCCCGCGTCCACGGCACGACTGGCCGACGCCCCGCCGATCTGTTCGCCGAAGTCGAGAGGGACGCCCTGTCGCCTCTGCCCGCCGGACCGCACGAGTGCGCCGTCACGCAGCCGGTCATGGCGAACAACCGCTTCCGGATCGCGCTCGACACGAACCGCTACAGCGTGCCATCCAAGTACGCCTCCCAGCGTCTGGTCCTGGTGCGGACCGCCGATCGCGTCGTTGTGCGCACCCCCGACAGGACGTTGATCGCCGATCATCCGCGCAGCTACGGACGCCGCCAGGACGTGCTCGATCCCGGCCACGAACGCGAGCTTGTGCTGCGCATGCGCCACACGCGAGACCGCAGACTGCTCGAGTGCTTCCTCGCCCTCGGGCCCGATGCGGAGCGCTACCTGACGGCCCTCCAGGAGAAGCGGCCCGACTGGCGGGGTCATGTGCGGCGCATCAACGCCCTCGCCGAGGCCAACGGCCGCGACGAGGTCGCCAGAGTGCTCATGGACTCGCTGCAGCACGGCGCGTTCTCCAGCGAATACGTGCTCAACATCATCGAGGCCCGCGGAAGAGTCCTTCCCGAGCCTTGCGCGCTCCACGTCACCAGACGAAGCGACCTGCTCGAGCTCGAGGCGCCGAAACCCAACCTCGGCATCTACGACAAGGAAACCGGAAACAAGGAGAACGAACTGTGAAAGACCCCCTCAAGGAAGTCATCGGGGAGCTCAAGCTGCCCTGGGTGCTCGAGAACCATGAACACGAGATCGCCGAGGCGGCCCGCAAGAACCGCTCCCACCACGAGCTGCTCGCGCGGCTCCTCTGCGGCGAGGCCGAGGCCCGGCGCGCGCGCTCCGTCGAGCGGCGCCTGAGCGCCGCGAAGCTGCCCATGGCCCGCGACATCGAGTCCTTCGACTGGACCTGGCCCAAGGCCATAAACCGCGAGCAGGTCCGCCATCTGTTCACCTTCTCCTTCATGAGACAGAAGGCCAACGTCGTGCTCATCGGGACCGTCGGACTCGGCAAGACCCACATCGCCGCGGCACTCGCCAGACAGGCGTGCGAGCGCGGTTCAAGCGTGCTGTTCACATCCGCCGTCGACATCATCAACACCCTCGCCGCCCAGCGTGGACAGCACACCTTCCAGAGAGTTCTGAGACGCTACACGCGACCCGACCTGCTCGTCGTCGACGAGCTCGGCTATCTGCCCGTCGACCGCGTCGGCGCCGAGCTGCTCTTCCAGGTCCTCGGAGAGCGCTACGAGAAGGCGTCCACCGTCATCACCACCAACCGCGTCTACAAGGAATGGGCGCTGACCTTCGCGAACGACGCCACGCTGACCTCCGCAGTCCTCGACCGCGTGGTGCACCACTGCGAGACCATCGTCATCGAGGGGCAGAGCTACCGCATGAAGGGACGCATCGACAACAACTGACCGTCTCGGCGGGGCCGGGCGACCCGGCGTTCCGAACGCCGGGTTGCCTGCCCCCCCCCTCGCCGCTATCTTTGGCCCCGGGGCAGCCCAGAACGGCGGAAATGGTACAATCCTAGCGTGCCAGCCGCAGTCCTTCTTCTTGCCATCTTTGGGAGACCTTCTATCTTCCCAAGAGCTTCCCCCTCCATCCGCCCAAGAGGCAATCTCATGAACCGATACGGATCGCGTCAACTGTTGAG
>JANTFM010000391.1 GCA_024763475.1 Acidobacteriota bacterium
CGGCCCGGGCAACAACGTCGTCGACGATCCGTTTGACGGCGACTTCGACACGAGCTGCTCCGGCGCCCGTTCCCTCTCCCTCCTGGTGAGCTACACCTCCAGGATCGGTGAGTGTGGTAGCGGCATCTGGGCCGACAAGCAGAACGCCGCTTTCGAGTTCAGCCTGCTCGAGAAGGTGTCCTTCCGTGGCAACGACGTTTATGAGCTTCCTGTCGACAGCTCCATCGCTTCCTTCACCCTCACGGGTCAGGATGGTGCGGTTGGCGAGGCGCCGATCTACGGCCGCTTCACCGGCTACCTCGACACCGAGCTGCGTCTGGCCGTTCCGGTCACCCCGAACGCCAAGTACCAGATGCGCGCCCTGCAGAACTGGGTCGATGCCCATGGTAGCTACATCCAGGTCGACATGACCTACGGATCCATGAGCGCCCAGTTCAACGTCAACGTCGAGACCCTTGCGGATCGTTTCTGATTCGTTGTGACTCTTGACGACTGACGACGTGGAAGGAAACTGAACTCAAGCAATAGGAGCGAGAAACCATGAGGAAGCTGCTCTACAGCGTGCTTTGCCTGGCCCTGCTTGCCTCTCTGGGCTGCGCGATCACCAATTACGGCGTCATTACCGACGACCGTGCTGACTACTCCGGTGTCATCCGGACTGGCCACAAGGCCTATGTGACCCCGACCTCCCAGGTCGGTACTCTCTGGAGTGACGGTTCCGACGAGCTGTTCACGATGGTCTACCAGAACCAGTACGCCGATCGTAAGCTCTACACCTTCAACAACTTCGACCCCACCGCCTCCGTCATCTTCCTCGACCAGACCTACTGTGACTGGCGTTACGAGGGCTGTGAGATCACCCGTGCCTGGGATCCCCACGATTCCAACCTGGATGATCCGTTTGACTACGAGTTCTTCGCCGACTGCTCCGGCGCCCGCTCCCTCAGCCTCCTGGTCAGCCAGGAGAGCCGTCTCGGTGAGTGTGGTGACCGCGTCTTCGCCGACCTGCAGGACCTCTCGGCCGAGTTCGCCGACCTGCCGGTGACCCAGTTCCGCGGCGAGGCTGCTTATGTTGTTCCGGTCAACGCCGGCAACACCAGCGTCAACGTCACCACCCCCGAGGGTGTGGCCGCCAGCATCCCGCTCTACGGTCAGTTCACCGGTTTCATCACCGAGAAGCTCCAGTTCGTGGTCCCGATGACCCCGAACATGAAGAGCGAGCTGAACTGGGCCCGTAACTTCGTCGATCAGAATGGCGACCTCGCCACTGTGGACATCACCTACGGTTCCCTCTCCGGCACCGTGAATCTGGCCGTCGTCCGCGATGGTCTGCTCCACAACGCGAACCGCTTCTGATCTGATCTATCTCGCCTGACTTGACGCAGGGGCGGCCTTCGGGCCGCCCCTTTTTTATCGCGCTTTCCTACCGCGCAGACTCCGACCACAGGAGTTCTTGGACTGAGCGGGTGCCTGTTCTTTTACATCGGTTCAACTTGCCCGCCGCCAAACTCACCGTAACGTCTAGGTACGTGTCCGCCCGGGTGGTCGGTTGAGACAGGGAGACCCGAGTGGGGAAAGTTGTGATGGACTCGCCTGGGGGATGAAAGGAGCACTGGATGCGCCGGACTGGACTCTACCTGCTGATGCTTGCGTTGGCGGTATCGACGCTTGGATGCGCGGTGACGAACTACCCCGTGATCTTCGACAGCCATGGCCCGTGGGGCGATGCCGTGCTGGACAGCTTCTATGATGCGGCCTACATCGTGCCGACCTCACAGGTCGCCACGATCTTCGGCGACGGATCGGATGAGCTCTACACGGTGCTGGCTCAGGACTGGACGGGTGACCAGCGGTTGAAGACGTTCAACAACTTCGACCCGACCGCCAGCGTGCTGTTTCTCGATCAGACCTACTGTGATCCGAATCGCCAGACGGATTGCGCGATCTTCACGGCCTGGAATGCGGACCTTCCCGACGCGTATCCACACGGCTCGGCGAATGATCCTGAGGGCGGGCCGGGCAACAACGTGACCGACGATCCCTTCGATGGCGACTTCGATCCCTCTTGCTCCGGGTCTCGCTCCCTCTCCCTGCTGCTGAGCCAGGAATCCCGGGTGGGTGAGTGCGGCAGCGGCCTGTGGGCGGACAAGCAGGGCGCGGCGTACGAGTTGAGCACGCTCGATATGGTGACGTTCCGAGGTCACGAGGCCTATCAGGTTCCCGTGGACTCGAGCATCGCTCAGTTCGAGTTGATCGATAGCCAGGGGGCCGTCGTCCAGGCGCCGATCTATGGCCGCTTTACCGGCTATCTCGACAGCGATTTGAAGATGGCGATTCCGGTCGGGCCGAACGCGAAGTACCAGATTCGCTGGCTGCAGAGGTTCATTCGGGAGCATGGAAGCTACTTCGAGATGCGGGTGACCTACGGCAGCATACAGGCCCAGTTCAAGATGAACGTGGATACCGTGGAGAACGCGCTTTCGAGGATGTGATATCCGGTTCCGACCCACCTCACACTTCGTTGATCCGGTTTCGAGGCGCTCTCAGGGGCGCCTCGAAACGGTTGGTGGCGGCCCGTCTCGGCCATCTTCGGATGCTTCCTGGAAGAAAAGTTTGCGATCTGGGTCGGAGCGGCGTAACGCCCGAGTGAAGGGTCGGTTTGCACCTCCAGTGCCCCATCGGGCTGGGAGGAAGCTTCATGGAGCGAACGCCGGTAGATTCCACGAGAATCGGGCGTGGCTCAAGGGCGCGCCCCAAGGATGCTCCCGCTGAAGCTCCGGCGAACCCTCCCGCTCCTTCGCGTCCTCCCGCAGGGGATCTCCCATCGCAGCCAAGAGATAGCCGTTTCCCGAGGTGTCGGGGTCTGGCTCCCCGCCCTCCGACTGGCCGTCGGCGTGGCGTGGCGGGTCCCCTGGATCTGCGGGCCTGAGGGCTCGGGGGGAACCGAGGGGGACTGAGGGGAGGAAGTGGGGGGGATTCAAGAAAGGGGGTGCTGCGTCAAATCGGGCAGAAAGACGAGTGGATCGAAGGGAAGACGAAGAGTCAATCTCAAGAGAGCCAGTGAAGTTGGTAGAAAGAGCGTAATCAACAGGAAAAGGAGCCATTCTTATGAGGAAGCTAGTGTATGCCGCCTTTGCAATGGCGGTACTTTTCTCTCTCGGCTGTGCCATTACGAACTACCCGGTGATTTTCGATTCCCGTGGTCCCTGGGGCGATAGCGTCCTCGAGGATCAGTACGAGATGGCCTACATCATCCCCAGTTCCCAGGTCGCCACTCTCTGGAGTGACGGTTCCGACGAGCTCTACACCCTCGTCTCCCAGGACTGGAAGGGTGACCAGTGGCTGAAGACCTACAACAACTTCGATGCGAGCTCGGCGGTCAACTTCTTGGACAACACCTACTGCGATCCGAATCGGCAGACCGACTGCGCGATCTGGACCGCCTGGAACGCCGATCTTCCCGACGCCTATCCCCACGGTTCCGCCCACGATCCCGAGGGCGGCCCGGGCAACAACGTCGTCGACGATCCGTTTGACGGCGACTTCGACACGAGCTGCTCCGGCGCCCGTTCCCTCTCCCTCCT
>JANTFM010000392.1 GCA_024763475.1 Acidobacteriota bacterium
TTCGTCATCTCCTCGACGAGCGCGCTCTTTGGTAACGTCTTCATCCCGTCCGAGACCTTGCCCGAGCAGATATCCTGGGTGTCGAAACTGATCCCCATCTCTTACGCGACCGATGCCGTGCGTGGCGCGCTGCTTCGCGGCGAGGGTTTTTCAGAACTCGCGCCCGACCTCTTCGCGTTGGCGGCGTTTTCCGCTTTCCTGGTCCCGGTGGGTCTCGTCGGTGCCCGGATCGCGATTCGGAAGGCCAAGCGGGAGGGGACTCTCGTGCAGTACTGATTCGAGGTCGGGACGGCCGAGCGGGAGCGGACTCTCGTGCCGTACGCATCCGAGAGTCGGAACGCCCGGCGAGAGGGGGCTCTCGTGCAGCAAGGTGCCAAGATCCGGACGGCCGAGCGGGAGGGGACCCTCGTGCAGTACGGATCCGAGAGTCGTATCCTGCACGCTCTCCTGAAGGAAGAAACGATGGCGACTCACCGATTCACGCGAGAAGAACTGACCGAGGCGAGACCTCCTGCCTTCACCTGGCGCTACAAGGTACGGATCCAGGACATCGATGCTGCAGGAATCGTCTTCTTCGCTCGCTATCTCGAGATCTTCCACGATGGGCTCTTCGCGTTCCTCGATCACCAGGAGGTCGACCTGGTCGGCATGCTCGCCCAAGCGGAGGAACTCGCGCCGGTTCGGCATGCCGAACTCGACTATTTCCAGCCCCTGCGCTACGGAGACGAAGTGGAGATCGCGCCCGTCCTCGTCCATCTCGAAGAGACCCAGGCCTCGATCGGCTTCCGCATGCAGCGCGTCCCGGGGGGCGAGCTTGTCGCACTGTGCCAGCTTGTCCATGTCGCGGTGGACGGGACGACTTTCGAGCGCACTCCCATGCCGGAATCCCTGGTGGCGGCCCTCTCGCCTCTCCGTGCGTAGCGCCTCGACGAGGGGGCGGATCAGTCGCCCTTCGTCACGCGGGCTACGATCACCATGTGCTGGCTCTCCTCGCCATACGGAGTTCCGCGGAAGTCTCCGTACAGCTCCTCGATGAAGAAGCCGGCCCGCTCGAGCAGCGAAGGGACCTGGTCGACGAATAGATAGCGCTGGGGAATCGTGCAAGGTTGCTCCGTGGCGGACTCTCCCTGCTCGTCGAGATAGAGGTAGGTTGCCAGCAGGAGCTGGCGCGGCAGATCCCAGCTGGACTGCTCGAAGACGCGCACGCGGCCGCCACGATAGTGAAGCGTCGCCACCGCCTCGCGGTGCTCCTCGCCCGGGTCTGCGCCGGCGCCCTCAGCGCAGGCGAGATCCTCCCGGTGGACGGCGTAGGCATCGAAGACGAGCGCACCACCCGCGCGAAGGGCCCTCCGCGCGGCGGTGAAACAGGAGACGACCTCCGCGTCGGAGAGCAGGCAATAGAGGCCGTTATAGGGAATGAGGACCCGATCGTAGAACGCCCCTTGCGGGCGTTCCTCCCGCATGTCCCCGGCGGTCAGCGTGATGTGGCGGCGAATCGCTTCGGGGAGCTGCTCCCGTTGTTGGCGGGCGAATTCGAGCATCTCGGGATCGGATTCGATGCCGGTGACGTCGTGCCCGGCACGGGCCAGCGCCGCGAGCATGCGTCCGGCACCACAGCCGAGTTCCAGTAGCCGGGATACGCCACGACACACCCGGAGATAGAAGCTCACATCGCCGGGAGTGCCCGTGTGAGTCAACGCGTAGAGCTCCGGGTCGTATCCCATCAGGAGTCACCCCCTGCCCCCGGCACGTCGCGCAGCTGGGTGGTCCATAGCTCTGCGGCGGCGGAGCGGTCACGCTTGCCGTTGTCCTTGCGCGGGAGCTCCCCGGTGAGGGCGGCGAGGCGTGGCCGCATGGGGGGCGGAAGGCCTTCGCGCAGGGCAGGTCCAAGCTCCTCCAGCGTGAACGATGCGTCCGCCCGGGGAACGATCAGCGCCGCGACCCGCTGGCCCCAGGTCTCGTCTGGAACGCCGAAGACCAGGGCTTCGTCCAGAGCGGGGAGCCCCTCGAGGAAGGCTTCGACCTCCAACGGATTCACCTTCTCGCCGCCGCTGATGATGACGTCATCCGCCCGGCCGAAAATCTCTAGACGGCCCGCGGAATCGAGGCGACCGAGGTCACGGGTGCGCAGCCAGCCGTCCCGGCCCAGGAGCGGTGGTGAGTCCTCCGGGAAGTAGCCGCTGGCGAGGGTCGCGGAGCGGATCTCGACCAGGCCCTCTCGAATCCGCAGCTCGCATCCCGGCAGGGGAGGGGCCGCCGTCTCGCCGAGTGGACGATCGTCCTGTGGACCTTGCGTGGCCACCTGGGAAGCGGCCTCCGTCAGGCCGTAGGTCGTCAGCACCGGCACGCCTTGCCTTCGGGCACGCTCGACCAGGGAGCGTCTCGCCGGAGCACCCCCGAGAAGTACGGCCCGCAGCGAGCCGGGTGCTTTCCACTTCGGCAGGTCCAGCAGCCGGTGCAGCATCGTCGGGACCAGCGAGAGCAGCGTGACGCGCTCTCGCTCGAGCAGCAGAGCGAGTTCCTCCTGGTCGAAGCGGGGCATGAGCACCAGTGAGCCGCGCGCGGCGAGGCAGCGGGTGAGGATCGAGAGCCCGCCGACGTGGGCCAGGGGCATGCAGGCGAGCCAGCGGTCGTCGGCTCGCGAGCCGAGCTGTGCCGCACTGGCCTCGGCGCTGCGGGCCACGGCGCGGCGGGAGAGGACGATCGACTTGGGCGGGCCCGAGCTTCCCGAGCTCTGGAGGATGACGAGTGCCCGTTCATCGTCCGGAATCTCTTCGCTTTCTGCGAGGAGGCCGGTGGGGTCCGCGCGGGGCACCTGATCGATGCGCTCGCAGGCACGGGTCTTGCGACAGAGCCGGGCCTTGTCGACCTCTGCGAGGCGAGGCGGAAGAAGCCAGGCGGGCACGCCCATCTCGAAGAGCGCGAGCAGGCGAATCACCGTATCAGGGTCTGCCCGCGCGGTCATCGCGGCGACGCGTCTGCCGAAGCCGAAGCTGCGGAGCTGGGCGGCCTCGCGAAGGGCGAGCGACTCCAGTTCGCGCCAGGTGAAGCGTCGGTCCCCCGCGATCAGCGCGATGGTGTCACCGGCGTCCCGCGCTGCGGCCTGGAGTGACAGGAGCATCAGCGAAGTCCCTCGACGCCCAGACCCGCCCAGGGTCCCGGGACGATCTCGGCCTCGCCGAGTTGAGGGATGCGGACGTCCGCGAAGGCGTCCAGCAGGGGATGACGGGCCAGGCCCGAAGCCAGGGGAGCGGGGCTCAGGGCGAGGGCCAGCTCGGCGGCAGCGGCAAAGGCCACCGGCCCGTCGAATCCGTGGCTGATGACGACCTCGAGGCCATGCGCGCGGGCCAGGCGGCTGAGCTCCAGGCAGCGGGCGAGTCCGCCGAGCAGCATCGGCTTGAGCACGAAGACAGAGCAGCCGCCGCTCGCGGCGAGTTTCTCCGCCCGGCCCGGTTCCGCGAGGCTCTCGTCGGCGGCGAGTCGCACCGGGCTGGAGTCCACCGTCTCGAGAGCGCCTCCGGCGAGGGGTTCTTCGATGTAGTCGGGTCGCAGGGCCGCCAGCGCCTTCAGCCGGTCG
>JANTFM010000393.1 GCA_024763475.1 Acidobacteriota bacterium
GAGGTGAGAAAATGAGCGCTGTGCAGGAGTTGGAGCCAAGATTCTTTCGCATCTGGGCTGTTCTGGGCTTGGCATTTGGTCTTGTTTTCTTGTATTCTCCCCGCGACGCAACGGCAGCACCCTCGGCGTCGGGCCAGGGTATCGCCGCCGCAGCGGCGGCGGCGAGCGGCGGCGAGAACCAGATCGAGGAGTTTGACATCGTCGGAAAGATCTACAAGCCTGAGGTGTTCGTGTTTCTGGGACGCAAGGCGCTGAACTTGAGCTGGGATCTGGACGATCCCCGTTTCAAGCGGTCTTTCCTGGACGCGGTGATCAATTCGGTCTGGGGACCACCGTTTTAGCGTCTCCAGCCCGGCCGCGCACCGCTTGGGCGAGGCGCGAGGCCGGGTACCGGCGGGAGCGCCGGCAGAGGGCAGACGGGCGGCTCATGAATCGAGTGGTGGCCCGAGCCAGAGCGGAAGAAAAAAAACCGAGCAGAAAAAGAGCCCTTTTGGTATAACTTCGCCTTCAAGCGGGTAACGAACAAAACCGGGAACGTATGCCGAGGCAATCGCCGTTCGTTCCCAACCTTGAGACTCCTCGGGACCCGGGGGCCTCGAGGCACAGCCGGGTGGCATCTGGGCACGTCGCGTCCTGTCGCCCGAAAGGGAGGAAAAGAGAACATGGGTGGCATCGCAAAGGCCTACATGGAAGGCGGTATGTTCATGCACTTCATCCTGGCCGTATCTATCTTCGGCATTGGGGTCATGATCGAGCGCTTTATTTTCCTGTTCTTCCGGTACAACATCAACGCCACCGCGTTCATGGCGCAGATCCAGAAGCTGGTGATGGCCAACAACATCGACCGCGCGATCAAGCTCTGCAACGCGGCGGCGAACGCGGCGCTCCCGCGCGTCATCAAGGCGGGGCTCACCCGCGCGAACAAGAGCGAGATCGAGGTGTCCAACGCGATCGAGGAGGCCACCCTGGAGGTGGTGCCGCAGCTCCAGAAGCGCACCCCGACCCTGCTGGCCATCGCCAACATCGCGACGCTGCTCGGGCTGCTTGGGACCATCACCGGTATGATCCAGGCATTCGAGTCCTTGGGCGGCGCGTCTCCTGAGGAGCGGTCGATGCTGCTCTCCAAAGGTATCGCAGTGGCCATGAACACCACCGCATTCGGTCTGATCGTCGCCGTGCCGTGCATGATTGCGCACGTGTTCCTCTCCGGAATCACGAAGAAGATCATCGACGAGGTGGATCAGTACTCCGTGGTGCTCGAGAATCTGCTGGCTGCGCGGTTCCGCGCGGGCGGCGCCACGCCTGGCGTGTAGCGCGCCTTGGGCGCGTGATGGAACTCGATCACGCTCCGAGACTCTAATCCCTACACCTCCCCGCCCGGGTCCCACGGGGCGGAGGTGAAGGAGAGTCTGAGGTCTTGAGGCGCTCGGATCGGACCAAGGCGCCACGGAAGGAGTCACCATGCGGAAGAAGAAGATCCGCGAGGAGTTCGAGGCTGGCGATCTGAACCTGCTGCCGATCATGAACTTGATCTGCCTGCTCATCCCGTTTCTGTTGATGGCGGCGCAGTTCATCAAGATTGGCGTCATTCTGGTGGAAACCCCGCGGCTCAGCCGGGTGCGCAGCCAGAAGGACAAGAAGAAGAAGCAGGCGCTGAACCTCAGCCTCGTCATGACCGACAAGGGGTTCTACATCAAGTCGCGCTTCGGCTCGGAGTGCCCCGAAGGGATCTCCGAGGACGCCAAGCTGTGCTTTCCAAAGCGGGAAGGAAAGTACACCGACCGGGTGCTCAAGGAGCTGCAGCACCACATGTGGTTCCTGTATGCGAGCAAGTACAAGAGCGACGAGTACTACACGTCGCCGGAGGCGCGACACTCCCTCACGTTGATCCCCGAGCCGACGGTCAAGTACGAGGATATCGTGCGGACGTTGGACGCGATCCGGGAGATCCCGAGCGACGCGCGGAATCCGCCGGTGAAGCACGCGATCCCGAGCTCCGGGTGTGCGCTGAAGTATGATCGCACGCACTCCAGCTGGGGCTTCAAGGAGCGGGGCGGCGTGAGCGTGAGGGATCTCGCGTGCATGTACTACCGGGTCACCCTGGCCCTTGGGTCGTCCTAGGGTGACGATGCGCGTTTTTGTCGGAACCTTGCGGCGATTCGAGACACTGACTCCCACATGCGGGTGGGCTCGGCCCGGGCCCCGCCGTGTTGGAGCAGCGGCTCGAGGTGAGCTGCGAGGCATGGCAGCGGGAACCGGAGGCCGGACCAGGAGGCAGCGATGCCCGAGCAGATGAGCCCAGAACTCGAATATTGGTTCGAGAAAAAGAAGCAGAAGAAGTGGATCAAGAGGCAGCTTCGGCGGAAGGCCGAGGACATGCCGCTCAAGATCACCTCCCTGATGGACGCATTGACCATCATCCTGATCTTCCTTCTGAAGAGCTATGGATCGGATCCGATCAATATCACCCAGAAGGAAGGAGAGATGATCCTGCCGAAGTCGGTCTCCACCACCAACATGGCCGACGCGGTGGACATCCAGGTCACCGCCTCCACCATCTTGGTTCGAAACAAGGCGGTTGTGAACGTCAAGAACGGCCGGGTGGACGCGAACGCCAAGCGAGACGGGCCCGACGGCTTCTTCATCGATCCGCTCTTCAAGGCGCTGAAAGAGCAGGCCAAGCGCCTCAAGAGCACGGAGAAGTCGGGAGGAAAGAAGTTCACCGGAGACGCGATCATCGCAGCGCACAACGCGGCGCCGTACCGACTGCTGGCTGAGGTGCTCTACACTGCCAACCAGGCAGAGTTCAAGACCTACACCTTCGCCGTCGTGAAGATCCGGGAGTGAGCCTGAGAAGGCGCTCGTCCTCCTGAGCGCTGGCGCGCGTGGCCGTCGTGGGCGAGACCGCTGGGAGAGCGGTCGGATGGGACTGCCCGGGGGTCTCACGGCGAAAGGGAGTTTGACGATGGCTCAGAAACCCAAACCCACTCCGAAGAGGGCGTCGAAGCCCCTGAAGGCGCCGAAGATTCGGGTCCTCCGCATCGGCATCATCCAGGGAGGGCGGATCATCGAGGAGCGGCTCATCCGGGGGCATCGGGATGTGTCTGTCGGACAGGGCCCCCGCAACTCGTTTGTGATCTCCTCTGCAAACCTGCCCAGGACGTATCCGGTGTTCCGTGCTGGACCGGAAGGGGCGTATACCCTCGTGTTCGCCGCGGGCATGGATGGCCGCGTTGCGCTGGGGGGCCACGTGCGCACCCTGACCCAGGTGCGCGAGATGGGGGCCGCCAAGAAGATCGGTGACTGGTGGCACCTTCCGCTGGAGCCGAACTCCCGTGGCAAGCTGGTCATCGGCGACGTTACCCTGCTCTTCCAGTTCGTGCAGGCGCCGCCGGCGGTGCCGCACGCGCGGCTGCCCGCGACCATCCAGGGCTCCATCGGCAGTCGGATGGACCCGGCGTTCTCGGCGATCATGGCAGCCAGCATGGTGTTCGGCCTCGGGGTCTGGATCTTGTTCCAGGTGGTCCCGAAGCCCACCACCGCCTC
>JANTFM010000394.1 GCA_024763475.1 Acidobacteriota bacterium
ACCGGCTCGCAGCCACTGATGATCCCCCTCACACCCGGAACGGACACACATACACCGATCCCTGGCAGGCCTCATGAGAAGACGATACCCCGATGCAATTTCCTATCCTCACCGTTTCGATTTCGCATCCCCTGGAAGGAGCCGAGGGTTCGCGCAAGACGAAGTACCCGGTTCTCACGCCCAGACTCGGGTCAGATTGGGTTCGGGCGATTGAGCGAAACCGGAGGCGTAGCAGAGCGAGGTCGAGGATTTCGCGATTGAGCCCGGTCCGAAGATGGCTCGGAGATGGGATGCGAGAATGGGTCGCTATTCTTGCGCGGGTGCAAAACCGAAATGACGCGATCTCCCGCCGATCCGAGGGCATCGGCTCAGGGAACGCAGCTGGCGCTCAGGTCCTGCGTATAGCCACACAGAACGCCGCCATCTTCGGGTCGTTCAGCCAGCGAACTATCAACCCCGTAGGAACCTTCCCGGCTCTCGTTGGATCCCACCACGACGTAGAACAGGTTGTCGGCAGGAGCGGGCATCGAGTAGCTGCCCGTGAGACCGATGGCGCATTCGGCGGCGGTGTACTCCGAGAAATTCCCCAGGGCACCAAAGTAGATCAGATGGTTGTCCGCGTTGCAGGTGTTCTGCCAATGGACGGTCAGCATCGCGTTTCCCTCGTCGTATTCGGCAGTCATCATCGTGCCAGGAGTCCGATCGCCGTCGGGAACCGGCCCGGGGGCACCCGACATCAGGAAGTCGATTCCCGATGTCTCGCTGCAATCGGTGACCGAGACGGGGTCATAGCTCACGCAGTTGACATGGTCATCCCAACACTTGGTCGGAACATCCCACCTGAAGGCCTGGACCTTGTAGTCGCTACCTACGGGCACACCCGGCATCGAATAGGATCCATCAGACCGGCTGAGAACGCAGACGCTCGCACAGAAGCCCAGCGCGACTCCAGCGTCCGCACAGACTGTCGCACCGGCGGTGCCAGCCCCCGAATCATCGCTCAGCCAGCCCGAGACACGTCCTGCTGCGTCCAGCGTGAAGTCGATCCCTCCCGTCGTCGCGAAAGACGTCACACTGACGTTGTCTGCACCGCAACCCGAGTAATGGTTGTCAAAGTACTCATCGGCGAGGCAGAGCCCTGCCTCCGCGGGAAGGGCCTGAACCGTGAAGACCCCGGTCGGCGCACGCAATGAGTAGCTGCCATCGGCACAGGAACTCGTTTCGTCAACGACGCCGTAGGTCTCGTGCCAGGCCTTGACCGGAGCGCCACCCACCGGCTCGGCCAATGCATCGCTCAAGTTTCCCTGGATGAACCCGACCTCCTCGGCCGTCACTGCGGGATAAACCAGGTAGTCCGATGACACCTCGAGCCCGTAGATCGGAGCGACGTAGAGGTCGAAATCAGCGGGCACCTCGAAGTAGAGGTCGTAGCTGCTCGGGGGAACAGCCAGCAGGAAACGCCCATGCTGGTCCGTCGAGTAGACGACGGCAGCCGTATTTCCACCGGAAGACTCCACGGCACTGACCTCGACTCCCGGCAAGCCGTTCCCCAGTGGATCGACGATTCGACCTTCGACCAGGTATCCGCTGTCCAGGCCCACATCGCCGAAATCCGTGTCCTCCGCAATCGTCTGCTCGCTGGAATCGCCTTCAATGAATCGGCTGCCCGGCGGTGGACTCACTTCAAATTCGTAGGTGGCGCTGGGCAGGTTCAGGCGCAGGTTGCCGCCATCGTTCCCCAGGGCGTCGTCTTCGTGATCAAGGGTCATGCCGGCGGCACTGATCGAGCAGTCCGAAATCGCTGACGACCCGCCGACGACACCCACAGAGCTATCGACGCAACGCGCAAGAACCTCATGACCTGGTGCCAGCGAGACATCCACGCTTCCACTACCGCTGAGTCCCGGCCGCTCGCGCATCGTTCGGGCAAGACCTGAAGAGACCGGAGGAAGGAACACGAGGACATGATCCCCCGCGCCATGGTCGACGCTGTAGCTGCCATCGGCGGCGCTCAGGTCGTAGTCCACCACGACCTCCGTACCGCACTCCAAGCGCAGCATCGCGACAAAGACGTTCTCCACCGGAGAGGACGAGTCATCAATGACACCAGAGGTCGAGTAGGGTCCTGGATCAAAGGTGCCGCTCTCTAGCTCCAATGGGTAACCCTGACTCTCCACGCCATCGACTCGAAGCAGGACATCTCCAGACACCGCCAGGGCAGGAACGGTCGTGGCCACCCCCCCGCGGTCCGCTTCCGCGAGCGTATCGAGACCTTCAACATACCCGCCGAGACCATCGGGAAAGAGCATCGAGACGCTGGAGCCACGGATCCACGCCGCGTCGAAGATGATGCGCTGCGCCACCTGGATCTTCGAGGAGTCGGTGCGCGTCAGAGCCGGGCGCCACGGGAGCTGCCCCGCCCGGGAGTAGAGCGTGAGGGCAGAGTCAAGCGTCAGGTCACCCCCGACCGGGATCTCGAACACAGCGAGTTCCTCGATATCGTTACGATCGCCATAGATCGAGAGGCTGTAGCTGTCTCCACTGGGCGAGGGCAGGAAGAAGGCGCCATCCGCAATGCTGCTGGTAGCCCCGACCATCGTCCCATCGACGTCATACTCTCCCACAAAGGCGTTCATTGCCTCTACGCTGTCACGACCGTCCTGGAGACGAATCATCCCCTCGACGAGGACGCCCTCGGCAAGGCTGATGTCACCGAGATCCGTATCCGACGAGACGCTGACCGAGGCGAGTCTGGTGGACACAGCACGGCCACCGATCGGCCCCTCGACGAGAACATCATAGGTATCGGTCGGAACTCGCAGCGAGAAGCGGCCCGCGCTATCGCTGAGTGAGACCGCATCGAAGCCTGCGTCGTTCGAAGCAACGACTCGACTATTCTCGATCGGACTCGAGGCCGCGCTGAGCACTCGTCCCGAGAGCAGGTGCCCGGAAGCGAAGGAATGATCCTGGACCCCGCTGCACACCACGGTCGCCCCGGCCTCGTAGAAAGAAGTGCCCGCCGGTGGAATGAACTCCACGTTGAAGTCTCCGGCAGGATCCAAAGCGAGGGAGTAGCCACCGCTCGAGTCCGTCGTATCCGAAGCCACGAGAATCCCGCGAACTGGCTCGATGCCTATCACCAGGGCTCCCTCAACGGGAGCAGCACCGTCGGTAACGCTTCCCGAGATCGTGCAGCTGGATGCATAGGTCCCCGCAAGAACCGCATAGCCCGCAGCGTTGCTGGTTTGTGCAGTGTCCGTATTGGTGACGGCAATCGTGATCAAACCCAGCGCAGTCCCCGCCGGAGTCGTCGCGATCAGTTGCCCCAGATCGGGCCGCCGAGCCTCCACAGCAGCCAGCTGACCGTCGAAGCGCACCTCTGGCGCACTGCCGAAGTTGACGCCTGTGATCAGGACTTGCCGACCCGCCTGCCCTTCTGTGGGAGAAACCCCCTTGATCAGCGGCTGATCCAGGGCGGGAGGCGCAGCAAGACTCAGGGCGCCCACAAGTGCAACCAGCATCAACGCTAGAAACCTG
>JANTFM010000395.1 GCA_024763475.1 Acidobacteriota bacterium
GACCCTGTTTTTCTGCTCGAAGGATGTTCCTGGGGACTGAGGTGTCGGACTCGAGACCCTGTTTTTCTGCTCGAAGGATGTTCCTGGGGACTGAGGTGTCGGACTCGAGACCCTGTTTTTCTGCTCGAAGGATGTCCCTGGAGACTGAGGTGCCGGGCTCGAGACTTTGTTTTTCTGCTCGAAGGAGGTTCCTGGGGACTGAGGTGTCGGGTCCGGTTCCCGGCCGTCTCGCTGCGAGACGGGTCGCGAGCCGGTCCACGAAACGGTCCGCGGCGGGTTCTTTCAGGCGGCGAATCCGGCTCGTCCTGGATTTCGTCATCGGAGGGTCGTGCATGTTGGTCGCGCCGTGGTAATTTCTTCGTCTCGAGGAGAATAGGAATCCAGGAGAGCCGAAATGCCGGAGACGCTGTCCCGTGTCGAGTTGGTCCAGCTGGTCAAACGAGTCTTCAGACCGCGGGAGGAGGATCGGGCGCTGGCTGTGCTCGTGGATCTTCCAGATGCGGAGCTGGAGGACAACCCGCGCTGGCAACAGCGTCGTGCGATGGCCAACGACTGGGTCTCCGACCTGCAGCTGAGCCGCGACGAACTCGGACTCGAGGCCGTCGATCTCGTGCTCTATCGCAACGTGCGGCGCAACAACGCGGATCTGCCCGCCAGCGCGACCGTATGTCGGGGCGAAGGCCTGGTCAGCTGGTCCGATGAGCCCGGCGTCGCCACCGCGTTCTCGGAGGTCTTCGATACGCACCAGATCCTGTTGTCGCCGACGGAACTCTCGGCCACGGCGCCCCTGAAACTGGCCGCTCGCAAGCACGGCTTCCGTGCGGCGACGATGCCGGGTTTCTCGCCCGAGATGATCCCGGCGCTGCGCCTCGACTACCGCGAGATCAACGAACGTTGCCAGGCGTTCAAGGTGCGCCTCGATCAAGCCGTCGCCGCGAGGATTCGCTTCCTTGCCGAAGACACGACCCACGAACTGGTCCTCGATCTGCGGCATCGCCACGCCACCGCGAGCGGTGGATTGCTGGCCATGCCGGGCAGCGCGGGGAACCTGCCCTCCGGCGAGACCTACATCGTGCCCTACGAGGGAGAGCGGGAAGGGGATCCGAGCATGAGTCAGGGCACCATGCCCCTCGAGCTCGATGGTGAACTCCTCTACTACCGGATCCACGCCAACAAGGTCGTGGAAGTGCTCGGAAACGGCCCGCGGGCGATCGCGGAGCGCGCCGAACTAAGCGACGAGCCCGCCTACGGCAACCTGGCGGAACTCGGCCTCGGCGTGCTGGCCAGCTACGGTCTCACGCCGATCGGTGAGCTGCTCCTGGACGAGAAACTCGGGCTGCACATCGCGACCGGCCGCAGCGATCATTTCGGCGGCCAGGTCGGTGCGAAGGACTTCAGCTCGCCCGGCAAGGTCGTCCACATCGACCGGGTCTACATCCCCGAGATTCAGCCGCAGGTACGCCTCGCGTCCGTGGATCTCGAGCATTCCGACGGTACACTCGTGCCCCTGATCAGGGACTGGAAATACGTCTGAGACGCAACGCCCACCCATTGACCCGCAAGGGGATGAACATGACTGAACTCGCCCGGATGCCGCTCGACTCGTCTTGCCCTTTTCTTCACGTCTGAGACGCAACGCTCACCCATTGACCCGCAAGGGGATGAACATGACTGAACTCTCCCGGATGCCGCTCGACTCGTTTTGCGCCTTTCTTCGCCAGGAAGGAATCCGGCGTTTCTTCTTCGTTTGGGACAACGAGAACTCCTGCGTGGTGAGCTCCCACCCGCAGTTGCAGCCCCTCGCGGAGTTCCTGCAGGCGGACACCCGGGATTTTGACCGGCACGAGGGCTTCTTCGCCCAGCTGGGAGAGGACACCGGCGTGCTCCAGGGAGCGTCGGTGCACCGGACCTGCCGCGGGCAGGCGGCAGGCGGTGTGCGCTACTGGAAGTACGACACCTTCGAGGACTATCTCAGGGACGGGCTGCGCCTCGGGCAGGGGATGACCCTCAAGAACGCGCTGGCCGGACTCTGGTGGGGCGGCGGGAAGGGCGTCATGGCCCGCGACACGGGGATCGACGACGGCAGTCCCGAGCTCCGCAGACGGGTCTACGAAGAGTATGGCCGCTTCATGACCTCGCTGCGGGGCTGCTACGTCACCGCAGAGGACGTCGGTACCGCAGTGTCCGACATGGCGGCGATCTTCTCCCAGACGCGCTTCACGACCTGCATCCCGTCCGAGCTGGGTGGCAGCGGAAACCCCTCTGTTCCCACGGCTCTCGGCGTGGTGCGCGGCATGGAGGCGGCCCTCACGCACCTCGGGCTGGGGACTCTCGAGGGCAAGACGGTCGCGGTCCAGGGTCTTGGCCACGTCGGGGAGCCGCTGGTCTCCTTCCTGCACGAACGCGGTGTGGCGCGCATCGTGGGTTCGGATATCGATCCCTCGAGGGACGCGGCCCTCCGCGCGCTCTGCCCGGGCCTCGACCTGGACCTGCGCACCGTCGAGCGGGGAGACAATTCGGTCCTGGCAGAGGCGGCCGACATCGTCGCTCCGTGCGCGACCGGCGGAGTGCTCAACCCGGTGACCATCCCCGGTATCAAGGCCCGCATCGTGTGTGGTGCGGCCAACAACCAGCTCGAGGATCCCGAGCGCGACGATCGGCTCCTCGAGCAGGCTGGCATCTTGTATATGCCCGACTTCCTGGTCAATCGCATGGGGATCGTTGCCTGCGCGGATGAGCAGTTCGGCTCTCTCGACGACGATCCGGCTATTGCGGAGCATGTTGGTAGCGAGTGGGACAACAGCATTTACCGCCTCTCCCTGCGCCTGCTCGAGGAAGCCGGGGCGAGCGGCCGTCCCCTGGCGCGGGTCGCACTCGACCTCGCGAGGAAGCGCTCCTTCGAATTGCACCCGATCTGGGGCCATCGGGGCGCACAGATCGTGCGCTCGCTGGCCGCGGGCGGCTGGGCGGAGTAGCACGATGAACAAGAAGGCGCTCATCGAGACCCTCAATGGACTCGTCGTTGGGGAGTTCTCCCGCATCCAGTCTCGGCTCGCCGAGGTCAGGAATCAGCTCGGCGAGGCGGGGGCCGAGGAGATCGTGTCCATCCTGGACGAGGCCAAGACACACCTCGACGCCTTCGACCTGAAGGCCTACCGCAAGAAGATCCAGCACGCCGTCAGCCGCATCGGCCACCTCAAGGACGGGGCGTCCCTGTCCACCAAGCTGCCCCCGCACATCCGCAAGTGAGCGAAGGCCCAGGTTGACCTGCGGCCCCTGTTGCGCGAGATTGGCAGGGGAAGCCGCCGCTTCCCGCGGGTGTGCGAGGAAGCCCTCTGGGAGGTGCGCGAGGCCGCCCTCTGCACAGGAGTTTGATGGTGCTGACCGGATACAACACAGATGTCACCTTCGAAGGCGTGGTCTATCACGTGCAGACCGAAGACCGTGGGCTCGACGCCCCCGTGTTGGACACGCTCGTCTACTGCGGGGGCCAGATCCTGCATCAAGAGAAGCACTCTT
>JANTFM010000396.1 GCA_024763475.1 Acidobacteriota bacterium
GACGTGTTCCCCCCGCGCGAAGAGCTCGGAAATCGTCGCCCCCTCGGCAGCAGCGATCCGCTCGTCCAGGTCCTGGAACTCCGCACCGAGCCAGGTCGCCAGCGTGCGACCCACACTGCTCTTTCCAGAACCCATGGGACCCGTCAGCAGGAGCCTGCGCGATCGAGTGCTCACCTGCGCGGCGCTCCACCCCAGCGAGGCATGCGCTTGCCGTAGGAAGAGAGTGCGGCGAGGACGTCCTCCATGTTGTCCCCGCCGAACTTCTCGAGCATCGCACCCGCGAGGGTCAGCCCTCCCATGGCCTCGGCGACAACACCCGCCGCCGGCAGCACGGCGGTATCCGAGCGGACATAGCGCCCGGAGGCCGGCCGGCCCGTGTCGAGATCGATCGTCTCGAGTGGCCGGCGCTGGGTGGGGATGGGCTTGAGAATCAGCCGGACCACGACAGGTTCGCCATTCGTCACCCCACCCTCCAGACCTCCCGCGAGGTTCGTGGGGCGCAGGATGCGGCCCCTCTCCTGCCGGATCAGGTCGTGGGCGCTCCTGCCGAAGAGACCTGCACACTCTCGCGCGTCGCCGATCTCAACGCCCTTCACGGACGGGATCGACATCATCGCGGCCGCGAGACGCCCATCCAACCGGCTGTCCCATTGGGCGTAGCTGCCGAGCCCCGGGGGAACCCCCCAGGCGATCACCTCGACCTCACCCCCGAGGCTCTCTCCCCGATCGGCGGCCTCGTCGATCCGGGCCACCATCGCGCGGCCGGCCGCGGCGTCGCAGCACGCGACACGGGAGCGGCGGGCCCGTCGAGCGATGTCGGCGGGCCCCCACCCCGGATCGAGGGGTGGGGCGAGGACGCCACCGAGGGCCCGCACGTGGGATACGAGACGCACGCCCACGGCCTCGAGGAAGCGAAGAGCGATCGCCCCGAGGGCGGTCCGCATCGCAGTCTCCCGTGCGCTGGCCCGTTCGATGACCGGGTTCGCATCGTCGAAGCCGTGCTTGAGCATGCCTGCCAGATCCGCGTGACCCGGCCGGGGCTGCGTCTTGCGTGTCTGGGTCCGCCCCTGGCGATTCGAGCGGTTCTCGATGAACAAAGCAAGCGGCGCACCGGTCGTCCGGCCCTTCCAGAGGCCCCCGACGATCCGTGCCGTGTCCACCTCGAGGCTCATCCGCTTGCCACGGCCGTACCCGCCCTGCCGACGCCGCATCACGGGGACGAGATCCTTCTCCGCGATGGCCAGACCGGCCGGCATTCCTTCGAGAACACCGACCAGCATCGGGCCATGAGACTCCCCGGCGGTCACCCATCTCAACGCGGCCATCGATTCCTCCCTGCAAGTCCCTACGATTCGGACTCCTTCTACGCTAACATTTACGCTCCTGCCCACAGAAGAGTATTCGCACTTGGGAGTTTCGACCCATGACAGAGTTCAAGTACCAGGACCCCTTCCCCCTCGGGGAGGACACGACGGAGTACCGCCTGCTGAGCCAAGAGCACGTCTCGGTCGGCGAATTCGAGGGCCAGGAGATCCTCAAGGTGGAGCCGGAGGCCTTGCGCCTGCTCTCCCGCGAGAGTTTCCGCGACGTGTCCTTCCTCCTGCGGCCGGCACACCTCGAACAGGTCGCTGCCATCCTCGATGACCCGCTTGCCACGGCCAACGATCGCGGTGTCGCCATGGCTCTCCTGCGCAATGCCCAGGTCGCATCCCAGGGTCTGCTGCCGCTGTGCCAGGATACGGGCACCGCGATCATCATGGGCAAGAAGGGCCAACGCGTTTGGACCGGCGGAGGCGACGAGGCGCAGCTCTCGAAGGGAGTCTACGAGACCTACACCGAGGAGAATCTGCGCTACTCGCAGACGGTCGCGCTGGACATGTACAAGGAGATGAACTCGGGCTGCAACCTCCCGGCACAGATCGACATCTTCGCCACCGGGGGGATGGAATACAAGTTCCTGATGCTCACCAAGGGAGGGGGCTCGGCCAACAAGACCTACCTCTACCAGGAGACCAAGGCGCTGCTCAACCCCGAGACCCTCGAGGCCTTCCTCGCCGCCAAGATGCGCACCCTCGGAACGGCGGCCTGCCCGCCCTACCACCTGGCCTTCGCGATCGGCGGCACCTCCGCCGAGACCTGCCTCAAGGTCGTCAAACTCGCCTCGGCCCGCTATCTCGACGGCCTGCCGACGAGTGGCAACGAATCCGGCCGCGCCTTCCGTGACATCGAACTCGAGAAGCGGATGCTCCAGGCCGCACGCGACACGGGGATCGGCGCCCAGTTCGGGGGCCGTCACTTCGCTCTCGACGTGCGGATCATCCGGCTGCCGCGCCACGGCGCCTCCTGCCCTGTCGGCATCGGCGTCTCCTGCTCCGCGGACCGCAACATCAAGGCCAAGATCAACCGCGATGGGATCTGGGTCGAGAAGCTCGAGCGCAACCCGGCGCGCTTCCTGCCGCAAACAAAGGGCTCCCGCCCGGAGCGCGGCGTGCCGATCGACCTGAACCGGCCGATGAAGGAGGTGCTAGGAGATCTGTCGAAGCACGAGGTCTCCACCCAACTCTCGCTCACCGGCACGATCATCGTGGCTCGCGACATCGCCCACGCGCGCCTGAAGGAACGCATCGAGCGCGGCGAGGGGCTGCCCCAGTACCTGCTCGATCATCCGGTCTACTACGCCGGGCCTGCCAAGACTCCCGAGGGCATGCCCTCCGGCTCCTTCGGCCCGACAACGGCAGGCCGCATGGATCCCTACGTCGACCTCTTCCAGTCCCACGGTGGCTCGATGATCATGATCGCGAAGGGCAATCGCTCGCAGCAGGTCACCGACGCCTGCAAGACCCACGGCGGCTTCTACCTCGGCTCGATCGGTGGTCCCGCAGCCCTTCTCGCCCAGGACAACATCAAGAAGGTCGAGCTTCTCGAGTACCCGGAGCTCGGCATGGAGGCGATCTACCGCATCGAGGTCGTGAACTTCCCCGCGTTCATCCTGGTGGACGACAAGGGCAACGACTTCTTCGCGCAGCTGTCGTAGACGCTGCAGCGTGTCCCTCACGCGGCTGTCGTGAAGGAATCAGCGCGAGTCTTGCGTATGCCGCAAAGACCGTAGCGCTTCCCTCGCGCAACCACCGTGTCGGCAGCAGCGCGTTCTTCGCGCAGTTTATAGGTGGCAGCGCGTTCAAAGCGCAGCCACCGCGAAGGACGCGGCGCGTTTCTCTCGGATAGAACGGTGGTGCCCGGCGTCTGCCGGGCACCACGTTTTTCGTCAAGCCGCAGAGTTGTCGCGGATCATGTGAACGTCGCGCTGCGGGAAGGGGATCGAGCAACCACCAGCCTCGAGGGCGACCTTGATCTTCTCGAAGAGATCAAAACGCAGGCCCCAGTAGTCATCCGGCTTGCACCAGGGGGCCACGAGCAGGTCAACGGAGGACTCTCCGAGGCCCGAGACGGCGACCAGCGGCTCCGGGCTGCTTTGGACTCGTTCGTCCGCAGAAAGGACCTGCTCGATGATCA
>JANTFM010000397.1 GCA_024763475.1 Acidobacteriota bacterium
TCGCCTAGGAGGGCGACGGTGAGCGAGATCGGGCAGGCCGGGGCGAATGTGGGCGTCTTCTTCTCGACGGGTTTCGAGGGGAGCGCCCTGCGCGCCGCGTAGAGAAACTTGCCTGGGGGGCGACTCGCATGGCCGGGCCGCTTACTCAGGTTTACGGATTGCAACCAGGGAGCAAAGCGATGCACGAAGATCTAAAGAGAGTCGATCCCGCGGTCGCGGCGGCGATTCAGGCCGAGGCGAATCGTCAGCACGATCACCTGGAACTCATCGCTTCGGAGAACTTCGTCAGCGAGTCCGTGCTGCAGGCGACCGGCTCCGTGTTCACCAACAAGTACGCCGAGGGCTACCCGAAGAAGCGTTACTACGGGGGATGCGAGTTCGCAGACGAGGTCGAGTCCCTGGCTCGCAATCGCGCGAAGGAGCTCTTCGGTGCCGAGCGTGCGAATGTCCAGCCCCACTCCGGGTCCCAGGCCAACCAGGGGGTCTACTTTTCGGTCCTCGAGCCCGGGGATACCGTGCTCGGCCTGGACTTGGCCCACGGCGGGCACTTGACTCACGGACATCCGCTGAATCTCTCCGGGATCCTCTTCCGCTTCGTGCCCTATGGCGTGCGCAAGGAAGACGAGCAGATCGACTACGACGAGATGGCCCGCCTCGCGAAGGAGCATCGGCCGAAGCTGATCGTCTCCGGGGCGAGCGCGTATCCCCGCTTCATCGACTGGGAGCGGATCAAGGCCATCGCCGACGAGGTCGGCGCCCTGACGATGGCGGATATCGCCCATCCTGCCGGGCTGATCGCGGCCGGGCTGCATCCGAGTCCCGTCCCGCACTTCGATTTCGTGACCTCGACGACCCACAAGACGCTGCGCGGCCCGCGCGGAGGCCTCATTCTCTGCACGAAACCCCACTACAAGGCCATGCAGCGCACCGTCTTTCCCGGCCTGCAGGGTGGGCCGCTGGTGCATGTCATCGCCGCCAAGGCCGTGGCGTTCGGCGAGGCGCTCAAGCCGGAGTTCAAGGTCTACTGCGCGCAGGTCATGTCCAACGCGAAGGCGCTGGCCGCCGAACTGACTGCGCAGGACTTCCGCATCGTCTCCGGGGGAACCGACAACCACATGATGCTGGTCGACGTGTTCAAGGAGGGCATCACCGGCAAGGAGGGCGAAGGCGTTCTCGATACGGTGAACATCACCACGAACAAGAACACGATCCCCTTCGATCCGAACCCGCCGATGGTGGCCTCGGGACTGCGGCTGGGGACGCCTGCGCTGACGACCCGCGGCATGAAGGAAGGCGAGATGAAGACGGTCGGCCAGCTCATCAGCCGCGCGTTGCGCAACCGAGAGGACGAGGCGGAGCTGGCAAGGGTGAAGAGCGAGGTCGTCGAGCTCTGCAACGGTTTCCCGCTCTACGCGAGCCGGCGCTAGTCCCGGTGCCGGCACGGCCGGATCTGGGTCGCATCTTCGGCCCCGGGGGGGCGCTCGCCAAGCAGACGGCGACGTACGAGCAGCGCGGCGGTCAGTTCAAAATGGCCCGGGCGGTGCAAAGGGCGTTCGCGGAGCAGGAACACCTGGTCGTCGAGGCCGGAACCGGGACGGGCAAGACCCTGGCCTATCTCGTCCCGGCCCTTCAGCAGGAGGGGCCGGTCATTCTCTCGACCGGTACGAAGACGCTCCAGGACCAGATCATCGGTCGGGAAGTGGATACGGCCCTTACCGCCACCGCGCTGCGCTGCCGTGTCGAGGTGCTCAAGGGCCGCCACAACTACCTCTGCCGCAAGCGCCTCGACGAGGCGGAGGTGCAGCCGATGCTGGAGACGGCGGCGGAACTTGGACTCTACCGGACGATTCGAGCCTGGGACGAGGTGACGGACACGGGGGATCGGAGCGAAATCCCCGGCCTTCCGGACAGCTCGCGCCTCTGGTCGCGGCTCGATGCGCGCTCGGATATCTGCACGGGCAATAACTGCCTTCACTACGAGAACTGCCACCTGGTGGTCGCGCGGCGGCGCGCGCAGGAGGCGGATGTCGTCATCGCGAATCACCACCTACTTTTCGCCGACCTGGTGCTGCGGATGGGCGGCCACGGGCGCATCCTGCCCGATGCGGAGCATGTCGTGCTCGACGAGGCGCATCTCGCGGAAGAGGCGGCCGCCTCTCACTTCGGCCGCCGCCTGAGCACGCGCATGGTGTCGGAGCTGGCGCGGGATGCCGAGGAAGAACTCCTGCGCCTCGGCGACGACGTGTTGCCCGCCAAGACGCTCAGACGCAGATTGACGGCTCTCTTCGCGCAACTCAGGCCCCCGCAGTCCCGCGGGAGAGTCCGCCTGCAGGTCGAGTCGCTGGCGGAGCTGAGCGGCGAGATCGAGGAGGCTCACGCCGCCTGGGCAGAGCTGGCGGATACCGTGGCGGGGCGGGGTCCGCGATCGGATGAGCGAGGGCTGATCGTGGCGCGTTGTCTCGATCAGGCTTCGACCCTCGAGGAACTCCTCGGGGGAGGCAGCGGCCAGGACGTCGTCACGGTCGAGGCACAGGGCAAGCGCGGAACGGTCATCGCGTCCTGGCCGATCGAGGTCGGCCCGTTGCTCGAGCAGACGCTCGCCAAGACCTACGCCTGCGTCGTCGCCACGAGTGCCACCCTCTCCGTCGGAGGCCGCCTGGATCGCGCGGCCGATCGCCTGGGCCTCCCACGGGCGCGGAAGATGATCGTCTCGTCTCCCTTCGATCACGAGACCCAGGCCGCGCTCTACGTGCCACGGGAGTTTCCCGATCCACGGGAGACCTCGTTCGGCGCGCGCAGCCTCGAGGAGATTCGCCGTCTGCTCGAGATCTCTCGCGGCCGGGCGCTCGTGCTCTTTGCGAGCCATCGGGCGCTCTCGCGCGCGGCGGAGGAGCTGCAGGATTCGCTGCCCTACACGGTGCTGGTCCAGGGGCAGGCGCCGCGGGAGGAACTGATCGAGCGCTTCCGTGAGGACATCGACTCGGTGCTCCTCGGCACGGCCTCGTTCCGGCAGGGCGTCGACGTCCCCGGTGAGGCGCTCTCGCTGGTGATCGTAGACAAGCTGCCCTTCGCGGTGCCCGATGATCCGCTGGTTGCAGCCCGCGGAGAGGCCATTCGCCGCCGGGGAGGCAACCCCTTCATGGACGATCAGCTCCCCGAGGCGATCATCGCGCTGAAGCAGGCCCTCGGCCGCCTGATCCGCCGCCGCGACGACTGCGGTCTGCTCGCGCTCCTCGACGTCCGCGTGCGCACCCGCCGCTACGGCCCCGTCGTGCTCTCCTCGCTCCCGCCTTGGCCCCTCATCGATTCTCTCGACGACGCCCGCAACTCGCCGATCAAGCCCAGTTCTGTGAGCCCCGGCGAGGAGTAGCCGGGGACGAGCAGGAAAGGTCATCGACAGCCTCCTCTCTCGGCCTGGGAGAGGGAGACGGCAGCTTGCCGGGCTCGCACGGTGGTGATAGAAAGGGCGTGGTTCCCGTTAGGGGTGCTCGGGGCAAGGGCTCC
>JANTFM010000398.1 GCA_024763475.1 Acidobacteriota bacterium
GGTGTCCTTTTCGGCGAAGGATCTGCGCCGCTGGCAAGATCTTCGGCAAGCGCAGGCAAGCCGCCGGGCGAGGACGCTATCCCGGGAGTGCGCGGAGAAGGCCGACGACGCTATCCCGGGAGTGCGCGGAGAAGGCCGACGACGCTATCCCGGGAGTGCGCGGAGAAGGCCGATGACGCTATCCCGGGAGTGTGCGGAGAAGGCGGACGACGCTATCCCGGCGATGCGGGAGCTTGCGGAGTCTGCCGACGCCTCCGGAGACGTCGAGGGCTGGCGAATGGAACGAAGGTGTCTGACGGAACACTGACGGAGCACTGGCATCCGGCCTCGGCTGCGGTGTAAGTTCACGCTCACGATGAACGTCGAAGAGAACGTGTCCTTTCCCCCGATCCTGCGCTGCTGCGGCTACAAACCGCGGCGGGGCGGCCCGTGGGTAGGCTACTGCCTGGAATTGCACCTCCGTGAGGAGGGCCGCGACTGGGAGGAGGTCCTCGAAAGGCTGATGCTGGCGGCGAGCCTGCACCTCGGCGTCATCAAAGGCACTCCTGGGGCGCGCGTGCCGGGCAAGGCGCCGTTGCGGATGAGACTCTGCTACGCGTATATCGCTCTCCTGCATTTCATTCGTCCCCACGGCCCTCGCTGCCTCGCGGATCTGTCCAGCACGCTCCTGGCTCCGTGAGCTGAGATCCTTGGAGCCAGGATTCTCCTTTGGCCTGGTCCCGGAGCCGCTCAGGTCGCGTCAGGCCGTGCGTTTCAGCGGTCTTTGCTTGAACGCGCCCCAAAGCCTGGGTCGGGGGCCGAAGCCACCGAAACGCGATGACCTGACGGTCGCTCCGCACCCCATGCCGAAGGGCTCATGCGGGATCCGGGTCCAGGTCCGGCGTCTCACAGCAGCGTATACTTGACCTTTAGTTCCTGTTTAGTATCCTCTGGCGTATGAAAGTTAGCGCATCAGAGGAACTGGGAGTTCGCTGCCTCACCCAGCTGGCCCGCCACGCATCGAAGCTGACGATCTCGCAGATCGCCCGCGCCGAGGGACTCAGCGATGAGAACACCGCGAAAGTCATGAGCAAGCTCCGAACCCTCGGATTCGTGCGAAGCATCCGTGGGAAGGACGGTGGCTACCTGCTCGCGCGCAGCGCCGACCGGATCACGATCGCTTCCGTGCTCGAGGCTCTGGCAGGCGTCGTGTTTCAGCCGGAGCAGTGCCAGGGGATCGAATGCATCCACTCCGGGGAGTGCAGCCTGCGCCCGGTCTGGACCCGTCTCGAGGCCATGGTGCACGGCTTTCTCGCGTCGGTCACCATCGCGGATCTGGCCCAGCCTGAATCGGTGCTGGACCGTGACCTCAGGAGGCGCTTCCTCCCCTCCCACCACCTGACAGCGCCCGCTCTCGATGCCCCGCCCGGCTAGCCGGGGCTCCCTGGACAGATGGATTGAGGCCCTCACCGCTCAAGATCGAAGTTGATCCCAGACTGATAGACCGGAAACAGAATGTCTCCTAATTCCACATCTCAGGTGCTCGTCGTCGAAGACAATCTCATGATCCGCGAACTCCTCGGGACCATGCTCGAGCGGATGAAGCTGCGGGTCCTCAGCGAGTCCGACGGGAAGGCAGGTCTCCGCACCGCCAAGAGCGAGGTCCCCGACCTGATACTGATCGATATGCGTCTGCCGAGCCTCGACGGCCTGGATGCGGTCCGCGAGATGCGCCGCTGCCCCGAGCTATCCACGATCCCGATCGTGGCCTTGACCGGGTATTCCGCCGTCCTCCGAGAGGAGGAGGCCCTCGAAGCCGGATGTAATGCGTTCTTTCCCAAACCCTTTGATCTGGCCGAACTCAGCCGCAAGATCGACGAATTGTTGCACGTCTCACGCGGCGGGGGGTCTTCCCGCCCGATCAGTTAGTGTCCCGTCCCAGCCTCTTCTCTGCCACGAATTCTAAGTCCTTCTCATTCCCCACCACTTCGGCGTATCCTCTCGCTGGAGCATGAGGGAGCGGCAAGACATGAGTGACTCGTGGAGATCGGACGCACCTCCGTCAATGATTGAGGGACGTCCCACCGTCGGGTGGTCTACTCACTTACGCGAGGCGACCCGGGTGATCGCCCGCCTGGTAGCACTCGGCGCCTTGGATGAAGCCCAGGCTGCGCGCTGCCGTGAGGCGCTCTCCTCCGCCGTACCGGATCCCGATGAGTGGCTGCTTTTCTCCGTGGATCTCGCCGTGGAGCGTGACAGGAGCCTCGCCGAGATCTCCTTCTGGATCGACAAGGTGCAGGGCCTGACGGGAGGACAGCAGCCTCCCCAGGAAAACGTGGCCGCCGCTTTGGGTCCCTCGAGCGAAAGCCACCTGCGAGGCTGGTTGATGAGCATCCGCGCCGCCGTGACCGAGGTCTGGCCAGAGATCGCCCTCACCCGGGTCAGCCGTGAGCGAGAACGGCTCCTCCGGCAGGTCCTTGAGCCCCATGGCGCCAGCCCCGAGCGCGTCGTCCGTCAGGATCGTTTCCTCGAGATCCTCGACGAGGTTGCCGCCCAGATCGGCGACTCGATCCGCCGCCCGGAAGAGTGCGCCGAGGCGATCGCCGCTGGCCTCCTCGGACTCTCTCGCGACTTCCTCCGCGACGTCATTCTCGACGACAGCTCACCCCGCCGGCCAACGGATCCGACTCCCTGAGCACGCATCGAGCCCTGACCCCGACCTGGACTCGGAACGGCCTGCGCAATATCCCACGCTGCTGGACTTGGAACTGCCCGCGAGTCTCCCACGCTGTAAGTTACTGAATACTTGCAGCGTCCGCCTCACCGCCACCCTCGAGGCCGACACCGTTGCAATGACAAGCGTCGTCACTCCCGAGTGAGAGATCGCACTCGTAGACGAGAATCACCGAGTTCGCCGGAGTAATGACACAATCGCCCGGGTAGAGAGTCGCCGACCAGCCACCCCCAAGCGACTTGAGTTCAATGGACTCACCCCCCGCTGGGTTATCGTTGCAGATCATCATCTGAGGGAATTGGATTCCGCTCTCCAACAGAATCTGGACAACGACGCTGGGGCGCGGGTTCGTCAACCTGCTCCCGGTTGACCTAGTAGTAGATCCACCACACGCGCCCGCGCTTGCGGACGCCGGCGTATCTGGGCATGGCTCCTCTCCGGGGCCATTGCAGCACCACAGAAAAACCCCCGGCGAGAGGCCGGGGCTCCTCAGTACGCCGCCCAAGACTCGCGTCAAACGACGCGACCACTCCACCAGACGCAAGAATCTACGGCAACGAGCATAGTCTATCCGTCCTTGGTCCGATGCTCCAAGACTTTCACCACCAAGACCTTCCCACCCGCAGCGTTGGTTGACGCTTCGTAAGCGAGGCCTTCGCGCATCGCGATGTCCAGGAGGATTTCGGTCAGTTCGACCTTGGTGTATTGAAGGGATTCCAGCACAACTAGGCGATGCTGTTCAGGACGAAACTCGACTTCGATGCCCAGCATACTC
>JANTFM010000399.1 GCA_024763475.1 Acidobacteriota bacterium
GCTCGCCCTGGAAGAAGCTCATGAGCTGGCCGCCGTCGGACCACATCGCCGCCTGCACCAGCGGGTCGGAGCCCGCCGTGTCGACCTGCCTCGGATAGCGGATCGTGCGGCCCATGGCATCGTACCGGAAACCGGTGTCGGTGACGTGATTCCCGCCATCGTAGCTCCGCCCGCTGAACTCCAGCCCCGGTACGTCCGGTTTCGGGTCGGCCGGGTCGAGCTGGCGGGAGGTCATGTTTCCGAAGGGATCATAACTGAAAGTCAGGGTGTGGAGCACACCGTCGGGGTCGCCCGCCTGGGGCCGCACCTTCGGCTCGTGGAGGCTGCCCGAGGGGAAGTAGCTGTACTCTTGGTCGCCGATCCCGACGATGTTTCCCGCTCCGTCGAAACGGTAGGCGCCGCTGTTCCAGTAGCTGCTGTCATCGGGGCCCTTGACCTCGATCCCGGAGATGCGGCCCAGCGCATCCGTCGAGAAGGTCGAGGAGGCGCCATCCGCAACACAGGCTTTCAGTCGAGTCCGGGGAGACTGCGCTCCCAGCGACTCAGCTTCTCGCCCGCAATGCGAAGAAGGATAATAGAGATGAACACGTAGGCGAGGGCTGGGAAAGGCGCAGACAACGGCCAAAGCCGGAGCGGATTCCGAACGACCCACCTCACCTCTCCGGATGGGCACCGCCGCTTCACCCCGGGCAAGAAAACGCTGGTATCCAAGACGAGAAAACAACCAGCGCGATCAGGAAGAGCGATCTTCTTGTAACGAGGGAAGTCTTCGTACTCCAGGATGCCGAGCTTCCTTTTCGATATGAACTCGCCTTCCGGAGAGTACTCTTCCAGATACCTCCCACGAGACGTAACGACCTGAATGTTTCCCTCAGCCGAAACTGCCAGGAGAAACGAACCACCAGCTGCGGCATCGACGAACCAGCCACCCACATATGTGCCGTCCGCCTCGTAAACCTGAACTCGCTGATAGAGACCCGTCCCACAGTAGATTCGACCTCGCCCATCCATCGCAAACGAACACAGTGAAGTCAAAGGCGCTTCCGCCCGAGGCGCAATCCTCCATGCCGCACCATAGAAGCTCCCTACCAAGAGCGTTGCCCCGACGACAAAGAAAACATAGCCAACGGGCCTCGCAACCCTCGCCACCCGCCTTCGCGTCGCCGACCTATCCGAAGTTCTCTGTATCCATCCCATCAGGTGCCGCCCCACAGACGACGAAGAGGGTCAGAAGAACAGTCCAAGACACAAGACAGCCAGGTCATCTTACCCCGTGGGAGGAGGGCTTGCCGCACGCTGGATGCAGCTGCCAGGCCAAGATCTACATACCGCGTTACCGGTGGAAACGAGAGGTCTCCCAGTAGTACGCTTCCCCGGTGCCCCACGACACCGCCAGATAGCCACTCTCCCGGCTGCGGGAACCCTCCTGCTCCCCCATGCCCTGCTTCCGATCCACCTGGAAGAACTGGTACTGCCCGGTCAACTCTCTCCACTCGAACACTCCTCGCAGATCCTCCGGCCACCACGAGATCTCCCCCGCCCGCCGCACTCGAAGCCGCTTGGGATCCCCGGAGTCCAATGGACGCATCGTCTGGCTGGCCTCTTTGAGGTCGCTCTCGACGAACGAAAACTCGATCCACAACTCGTTGGTGTCTGTATCGTTTCTCAACCGTAGATCGAACGAACTCGCGGGAACCCACTCGGGCAGCCACCCCCGTACCATCTCCCCCGCAGAAACAGCATCGTCATAGGAGGGGTAGGAACGCTCGCGGGTCTCGATCCAGTTGCATGCCAAGCAGACCGCTATCAGGGCCACCAGCGCTTCAAACCCTCTCTGCCAGCGTCTCCCAGACACTTTGGCTCACCTCACCATCCAGCCCCACCGCCGTGGTTCTCTCGGTGAACAGCCCCGGAAGAGGGGTCCGTAGCTCCCTGCCGGTGCCTCACGATCTAGAAAGCGATGAAGCCGGCGGTCAACCCAATCGCCACGATGATGAAGTTCACAATCGCCAGAGCCTGTCACGCCTTGCTGCTCTCGCTCCGCTTCCCTTTCGCCAGTGCTCTTGTGCCAATGATCCATCCGGCGGTGCAAAGAGCCCCTGTCACGAGAACCAAGCCGATGAATACCGCGAAGCAGCAAACCTCCAGGAGGTTCCCTCCGGCCCATCGTGCCGGCCAGCCAAACGGGCCCGTCAAGGTCACTGCCACTAACCCTTCCGGCATGGCGGGATTCCCCATTTAGTCGGCAGGGGTGCGCGGCGTGATCATCTCGAGATGAACGGTCATCATCCAGTCGTCTTCCGTTGCCCTAGCCGGGGTGAAGTCCGCAGTGCGGTATGTGTCGTTCTCGGGACAGGTTACCAGGATGTAGTATCGACTACGAAAATACGGACTGAAGAAAAGCCTCCTTCCCCATGTCTCTCGGATCTCGCGAGTCTGCAGCAGGTGACCGTTCTTCGCGTTGTACAGTTCCGAGATGCATCCCGAGAAGTCGCTCCTCATGCTCGACTCGAAATGGATGTCCACCTCCCCTTCCGCTGGAAGGCAACTGATTGTCGCGGCAGATAGAAGAACCACAATCAGCAGTGCGGAACATCGTTTCAGGGCTGACCGGAGTGACGAAGGGACCCTCGGGCAAGTGAGCATTCTCTGATCGCCTCCATCGAAGGCGGAGCGACTCGCGGATTCCTGGCATGCGACTGTGATCATATCGTGAGGGGACGGCTTTGCGCACGCTCTATGCAAGGAGGCCGCCTTCCGGCTCCTTGTTGCACGCGAGAGACCGCTCCCTCGCGAGGCGTACGAGAGGCGGAGCGGAAGCCCACCCTCCACAGGTACGAGAGGTGGGCCGGACGCGCCCACCCTCCGAGGTCTGCGTAACGGAGGTTCGAGCTGATGAGGCGGCCTTTGGGTCGGGGCGGGGGCTCCTAGGGCTCGAGTTCCGCGAGCACATGCAGCCGGGGGACGACCTGGCCCTCGGTGACGTGTAGCTCCTTCACGCGGCCGTCGATGGGTGCGAAGATCTCGTTTTTCATCTTCATCGCCTCGAGCACCAGCAGAGACTCTCCGCGCCGCACCCGTTGACCCTTCTTGACTCGCAGGGTGACGATCGTGCCGGGAATGACGGCTAGCACCTTGCCCGGATCCTGCTTCTCCCAAGGCTTGCGCTTGCGGTATTTCCGGGTCAGGCGGGTCTCGTAGACGCCGTCGTCGATGATCAGCTTGTCGTACTCTTTTCTTGCCATCAGTTCGTCGCCATCAGTTCGTCGCCCCTAGAACGGTGGAATCCCGTGCTTCTTCTCGAGCCGCAACTCGCTCTTCTGCCCGGCGGCATCGAGCGCGTGCAGGACGAAGTCCCGCGTCTCTTCGGGACTGATCACCGCGTCGATGTAGCCGTTGGCCGCGGCGATGTAGGGGTTGGCGAACTTCTCCGTGTACTCCTCGACCTTCTCGGCCCGCACCTTCTCCGGATCCTC
>JANTFM010000400.1 GCA_024763475.1 Acidobacteriota bacterium
CCGCCCTCCCCCCGAAGGACACGAACGCCAACTGATCGAAGTCCTAGCGGTGGGCGTTGGCGGGCTCGAACCGTCGACCTCTGCCTTGTAAGGGCAGAACATGCCATTCTGAAGAGTCAAGCCACGTAAGGGTTCCCGTCGAATTACCTTGCGCCACAAGCGATTCTGGTCTCTCAGCGTCTCGCAGCGTTTCTGGCTCGGACTCGTCGTCTCGCGCCCTGGACGCGCCCTGACGAGACACCGCACGACACCATGCTCGTGAGTTGATGTAACGGAGTACTGCCGTAATGCGCCCTGATTCTGTCACGGAACGCATCCCTCCCACCTGCATTCCTCTACCCCCTGCTGGTATTCGCGCGGTTGGACCCGGGCACACGGCATCGCCCCGTGACTGCGTCTCACTACGAATCGGTGAATCTCGCAAATGGACGGATGACCGTGAGTCGCATCTTTCGAATCCCCAATCGCTCCGATACAGGGGCCTGCCTGGCGGTCGCTACAGCGATGTTCAATCGCGCAATGGAACCGCTCCAAACTATTGACGTCGACTAGTTCGACCAGGACTCTGCTCACGCCCCACCTGTACACGACGGTCCCACCCTCGACACCTCGGTAGCTTCGTCCCGTGAGCAGGGCAGAGTTCCTGCCTCGTCGAACATTGCGGGGCACCACAGCGGCGCGTGGTGACGCTGCCCGCTCTCGATTCAGTTCACTTCTCGCGTGCCTAAAGTCGAATCCTCTGGACATGGGGCTCAACTACTCTCCTGCTGAGGGAAAAGAAGCCATGTGGCCTAGAGAAGAAGCACGACAACTCATACACCAATCTCACGAGAAGCGGACGATTGCGGCGCGCCTGGCCGCGCTCGATACGCAGAGCTTGATCGCCTCCACCGCCGTCTGCTACGTCGTGCTGACTGTGCTGGGCATCGCGGTGTCGGATTTCCAACTCTCTCTTCTCCCCTCGCTTTCCCCGACAGATACGGGCGTCGCACAGCAGGCGCTGTGGCTCGCTTACACGACGTTCGTGGGAGTCACGCTGCCACTCATCCTCCTCACACTCCAGATGTCAATGGATCGAGGACGTCAGACCCGGAGTGCCGCGGCTGTGCTGCAACGTTCAACTCCCCTCATGATCCTGCTGATCTTTGCTCTCGGCGGAATCGTGAAACTCGGAATGGATGCCCTCTGGCTCAACAGCGACGCGATTCTGGTTGTCGACGCCGTGTTCGTCGCTCTCCCCACCGTCACACTCGTCGGCTGGATGTACATGACGGCGGTGTCGACACTGCGATCTCGGTCCACATTGCGGGACAGGATTCTCAGCGACCTCTCTCAGGCGCTCAAGGAGGCCGCTACAACCTCATTGCAGAGTCAGGTTCATGACGGTCTTGTTAGGCAGACCGCGGCGGAACATCGCATCCAAGTCGCCGCCTATTGGGCATCGTTCCCCCCTTCGAATCGGCAATTGCCAGAGATCCGCGTGCCCAATGAAGGAGTCATTGTGGACATCAACCCGGCTGCGCTTGGAGAGTTGCTCGAAACGTTCGAGAATCGTTCCGAGGCCTCAGAGATCAGCGAAGACGCTGCTCCAATCGAGAGCCTCTCGACATCTACCGACCCGCTGGCCATCGTCACAGCCCATCTTGGCGACTCGGTACAACCGGGATCGACGATCGCGGTTCTCAACGGAGAACTCCTTAGCGAAGCCGCGGTGGATGCGGTTGCCAGCGCGATTCGATTGTGGATCAGAATAGATACACCCCCCACAGGAAGTGACAGCGAGATGTCCCACGAGATTGGGGGCCTCCGCGACTACGTGTCGGACGCAATCGTGCGCGAACAGACCTATCAGTTCTCGGAAGGGATGGAGACCTACCGGAGACTGGCCGAGGGCTTGGTGGAAGCAACGGCCTCCGCCAAAGAGAGTCTCTTGACATCTGAGGCACTGCCGGCTGATTGGGAGATGCGCCCGACCCATCACCTCCGTTGGCTGTCGGATGATGTACGAGTTTTCGCCCGTCAAGGCAAGGCCATGGCAGGTACTTCCGTGACGCAGGACTTAATGCGTTTCGGCCGGTGGGTAGCTGATCTCGGCACGACACACGACGATCAACTATACGCAAGGGCTGGCGTAGACATGCTGATCGCGATCTGGAACGAGACGGGAACCGCGCCATGAATCGTGACGTTGACGCAACAACGAGCCTGGCGCTACATCTGCGAGGGATTGGGTCAGGCTTCGTTCGGATGCGCGGCGGGATTGAAGACCTCCGAGACGGGGACATCAAGTTCGTCGAGTGGATGTTGCTTCGTTACTCCGAGGTTCTGCATAGGTCCATCGAAACGCGAGATCTCGCGCAGGTGGAAGTCGCTGCTGCCGGACTGGGGGAGTTCCTCGACTACGAGTTACGCCAAAGCCGCGGATCTCGCTTTGCCGCTGGTGAGGCTCAGGGGATCGCGACAACCCTCGAGATGTCGAAGCGGGCATTCGGACTGACTGCGCTCGCGTGGATCGAGTACAGACGAGCAGAGTACGGTTGGACGGGCGAGCAGATCGACTCAATGTTCGAAGCGATCGCTCACCGTATGGGGCTTGGCGACGACATTGGATCGATCGTGCTGCATGCTATCGACTACGCATTCGAGGATCGGACCCAGTGGGTGTGGTGGGAATTCGAGGCTCGCGCACCTGAGCGTGGCGGAGCGGTCCACTACGAGGAGAGCGTTCAAACCGCCGCGCTACGCTTGGCAAAAGGCCGGCCGATCGATCTTTCGAGCCGTCTCGATCGCGGCGACGTCGACGCGGCTCTCGCAGTCCGAGCCTTGGCGACCAGCATGAAAGGCAAGGCGGAACGGGAACCTGAATTCGCTGGCACAGTGCCAAGTCTCGAGTCTGCCATCCAAGCCGCTATCCAGATTGAACGCGAATCTGTGATCGCCGCGCCGATCGAGAGTCAGAGGGTTGCCCAGTTCGCGGGAGCCCTTGAGACTGCGTGGAGAGCGAACCGGCAAACCACTTTCCAGATGAGATCTCACGATCACCGCATCCCACGGACCCTTGATGCGGTTTCGCTCGGATTCAATCGCTACGTTCCGAAGAGCTACTTCTCTGCCACACACGTTCACGCGGATCCGGAAGATCTTGGGCGTCAGATAGGGCAGGGGATGGCAACAGGGGAAGTGAATTTCGCGCTCTCCGGGCTAATCGCTGAATGCCCAACGATCCAAGTCGACCGGCCACAGACTCTGCAAACGGTGTTTGCTGCAGTCTCCGACCTCCAACGCCAAGGTCTCAAAGCAGCCATCAACGTGTTCGGTGGTCTCGACTTCCGATGGCACTTGGACGCATCTCCGCGAGCGTGGTCCCATGACAAACCGACTATCGATCTCGGAGGCGGTTTGACCGCAATGTGGATGCCAAGCGAGACGGACATGGTGATTGTCGGTGATATAGACG
>JANTFM010000401.1 GCA_024763475.1 Acidobacteriota bacterium
GCGAGATCTCTGCTTCGAGGGGCAGACCTGACACCAGATCGCGGACAGTCCCGTCGACCGCCGGACCCGCCATGCGCTCCAGCAAATAGGTCCATCCCGGCCGCTGACCTTCGACGGTTGGATCCCGATAGACTCCGTAGTCCGGATGGAAGCCGCCCTCGGACGACGTGTTGACCTCGGTGACGAACGCGATCGAGCCGCTCTCGTGGTACTGCTGATCCCGTCCGGTGCCATCCACCCGGGAGCCGTAGGGCGCGGGGTGAAAACCCGTCGATCCACTGGCCGTGACGAGACGGGACGCGTATTCCGTCGCGATGAGCGCGCCGATCGCCTTGTCGGAACCGGAGATCGTGGACAACTTGGGCGAGTAGGCCGGATCGCAAGAGAGGGCGTAGAAGACGTCCTCGCCGTAGCTATGATATTCAACGTCGAATACGGGCCGGTACGCACGGCCCAGGCCGATCAGCGCCTTCGCCTCGGGCTCCGAACCTTCGGAGGGTCCGCGATAGGTTTGCGAGCTGAAGGCGTTCGACGAGCCGTTGCACTGGCCGCCCCAGCCCCACTCGTAGTTGCGGTTGAGGTCGACCCCATCCTGGCTGTTGATCGCTCCGTTCGTGTCGTTGTCCCGAGCGTTTTTCCGCCAGTAGTCGTCCACCTCGTGCACGCGCGCCACACCGTCCGGGTTGACGATCGGCACGCACCAGATCTGGTAGCTGTCCACGTAGCCGGTCAGCGTCGGATCGACCCCGTAGTTGTCGGTGAGCTGGTCGATCGTGTCCATGATGATCTCGGGAGTCATCACCTCCCGCGCGTGGTGCGCGGCATTGAAGAGCACGCTGAGTTCGTCCTCGTCCACGGCCGCGTTGTCGGAGATCATCAGGCCCCAGATCGTGCGGCCCTGGTGCGTCGTCCCAAGGGAAACCAGGCGCGTGATGGCGGGATGGTCCGCCGCAACGCCCTGCAGGAAGGCCTCGACCTCCGCAGGATCGTGGTAGCGGGTGTCCGAGAGAGGACCGTCCGTGCTCGAGTCCCCATGGCTGCCCTGCGCGAGGGGGCGGGGCGCCTTCCTCAGCTCGAGGATCGCGAAGGGGAGGCCCCGGGCGCGCAGGCCAGCCATCCCCTCTTGGTCGGTGATGACCTCGACGCGATCCAGCCCGAGCATGTAGCCGGCGATGTCGTAGCCCGCAGCCGAGAGCCAGTCCCGCGCCCCGGCGTCGGCCTCGACCCGCAGCCGGAACTGCGTCGAGGGAGCCTCCTGGGCCAGCGTCACTGAGAACAAAGCAAACACACTCACGGCGATCGCGAGCCAGATCATCCCTCGCAGCATTCCTCACCTCCTCCAAGCAGCAGGTAAGTATACGGCGAAGGGCGATGGCAGCCGCGGATTCCTCGACGCGGGAGACCGTCCCACGCGCAGCTGCCACAACGACACGCTGCATGGCATCATGACCTTCCACCAAGCGAAGGACACCGCGAGGACAGACAGATGATGAAGACCCGCTGCAGCTGGTGCGGAGACAACCCGCTCTACATGGAGTACCACGACCTGGAGTGGGGCATCTCCGCGAGGACAGATCGATCATGAAAACCCGCTGCAGCTGGTGCGGAGACAACCCGCTCTACATGGAGTACCACGACCTGGAGTGGGGCGTTCCCGTCCACGATGAGCGCAAGCTCTTCGAGTTCATTCTCCTCGAGGGAGCGCAGGCCGGGCTGAGCTGGTTGACGATTCTCAAACGCCGCGAAGGCTACCGCCGGGCCTTTGCCGACTTCGACCCCGAGGTCGTCGCGACGTACAGCGAGAAGAAGCTCGAGCAGCTGCTCGAGGATCCCGGCATCATCCGGAATCGCCTCAAGGTCGCTTCCGCAGTCAGCAACGCGAAGGCTTTCCTCAAGGTCCAGGAGGACTTCGGCAGTTTCGATAAGTACATCTGGTCCTTCGTCGACGGCCAGGCGATCCAGAATGCGTTCCGATCGATGGAGGAGCTGCCGGCCAAGACAGCTCTCTCCGAGGCGATCAGCAAGGACCTGAAACGGCGGGGATTCCGCTTCGTCGGACCCACGATCGTCTACGCCCACATGCAGGCGACCGGCATGGTCAACGACCACCTGGTCGACTGCTTCCGCCACCGGCAAGTTCAGGCCTTGTAGAGGAGCGTTTCAGCGTACCTTTGCGGGGATCCTGCCGTTGTGGCACGGAGAGGAGATCCCATGGGAACGCGCCGAGTTCGATTCTGCCTGATCGCTGTCGCTCTTTCCTGCCTGCTGCAGGCCGCCCTCGTATTCGCCGGCGGGGAACCCAAGAGCCTGAGGCTCCGTAGCGGGACCCTGACGGGTCCGCAGGATCTCAGCAGCATCGCGCCGAAGCTCCGGATGCAGGACGAGGATCTGGCGGCGGGCGGCCCCGCACTGCTCAGGTTCAATGGGCCGGTCAACGGTGCACTTCGCGGCCAGGCAGACGCCCTCGGCATTCGCCTCTCCGTTCCGCTTGGCGGCGCATCCTTCATTGCGTGGCTGCCCGCCGGTGGGCTCGCCCGAGTCGCAGCCCTCGATCACCTGGCCTGGTCGATGCCCTACCATCCCGGCTTGCGCATCGCGCCCGAGGTCAGCGCGATCACGCGTGATGATCCCCGCTCCACGATTCCCGTGACAATCCAGCTCTTCGCCAGCTCGGACCTCACGACGGTGATCCGGCGAGCGGAGGCCCTCGGGCTGCCGGTCGTAGGCTCGGCCCCGGGACGGCCTCCGGCAGGACGGCTCGGCGAGCGACCCGGCCGCCTCGCGATCCTGCCCACACCACGGCAACTCGTGGCGCTACGCGCGCAGATCGCCCGCTGGCCCGAGACGATCTGGATCTCCAAGAAGCCCGCCTACCGCCTGCTCAACGATGACTCTGCCTGGGTCGGTCAGTCCGGTATGGAGGCCGGTCAGACCACGCCGATCCACGACCACGGCATCCTCGGAGAGGGCCAGGTCGTCGGCGTGCTCGACACGGGAATCGACGCCGACATGTGCTACTTCCGCGACGGGGTCCTCGGCCTGCCTCCAACTCATATCGGATCGAGTGGTACGGGGACTCCCGATCCCAACCAGCGCAAGGTGAGGATTGTCGACTTCCTCTGGGACCAGGACGATCCTGCGGACACCGGGAACTGGGACAGCCAGGACCACGGCACCCATGTGGCCGGGAGTGTCGCGGGTGACGACCTCGCAACTATCGGAGAAAGGGACCACGGGGACGGCATGGCGCCCCGCGCCAAGCTCGTGATCCAGGACGGCGGCTACCAGGTCGATGACTGCGCGGATCTGCCCGCCCTGGGCTGTCCCGTCGTGGATCTGGTGCCGATCTTCCAGCAGGCCTACGACCAAGGTGCGCGAATGCACACGAACTCCTGGGGAGACCGGGAGAACTTCACGCCACAGAACATCTACTCGGAGGGCTCGGAAGACG
>JANTFM010000402.1 GCA_024763475.1 Acidobacteriota bacterium
TCTTGCCCACATTGACATCGGCAATGAACGGTTCGACAGCGGTCGACTCTTCGTCGGCCTTGACACTGGCTGTGACTTCCTCGAGAAAGGGGTTCGGGCATGCCGTGTAATACGGAGGATCGCTCAGCCGTAGGATGTCCTCGTCGCTGCCCTTGGGAAAACCCGGTATCTTGCGAAACTCGGGGTCCTGGAGCTTCTCGGCGAGTAGCTTGAGGAAGTGCTCGCGCCGCGCCTCGTCCGACTCGAAGGTCTGCCCCAGGCATTCGACAGGTTCCGGGTTCTGGGTTCCGGGTTCTGGGTTGAAGTCGAGTTGCTCTTGGTGCTTGGTGCTCATGTGAACTTTCCCCCCTTCGCGGCGGATGTGGTGAGATAGGCGATGAAGCCGCCGATGAGGTTTCCTGTTGATTGGGCCAACGCGTAGACTTTCTCGAACTGTTGTTCCAACAAGTAGCCGGTGTCCATGGCAACGTAGCGCTGCGGCTGGACCTCAATCGAGACCGAGACTCTGCGGATCGGGTCCCGGAGCCCGGAGTCGCGCGCAAACAGGCCCTCGTTGGTCACCCGGTAGCTCTCTCGCGTCAGCTCGCGAGCTTTCGCCCAGGCCTCGATGTCCTCGAACCGCTCTATACGCGCCATGCGTCCCCCAACCCAGAACTGGCCCCACAACCCAGAACCGGAACGGTGTCAACCTTTCCCGCAATTGACCTGAGAATTGCGCGTCGAATTGCGCGCTGCGCAATCGGCCTCATGGCGCCTCCTCCCAGAAATACCGAGCCCCTGCCCCGTGACCGCTCGTCTTCACGCGGGAATCCTCCTGCCGGAGCTCGCGGAGCAGCCGCACAACCTGGTTGCGGTCGAGCCGCGTCATTGCGCGGATCGCCTTGTTGCTCAGCCCCGGCTCGCCTCGCTTGGCCCGCTGCCTGAGGATGCTCAAGACCCGCGTCTTGGCGGCCTCCCAGTCGGTGCGCTGGTCCCGGTCCGCGTCCCCAGGCGCGGCCAGCCGCGCGTGCGTGTCCGCTCTGAGTGTCCAGTAGGTTCCCCGGCCGCTTCCGCCCCGATCCACGACGCCGAGATCCCGCTCCATTCGGGAAAGGACCTCGCGGATCTCCTCCTGGGAGCGCTGGCAGAGCCGCGCGGCGGTGCGTGAGTCGATCTCCGGGTGGCGAAGCAGGTGCTGCAAGACCAGCAGGTGGTCCAGGTCGAGGTTCACGCCCCGCTTGCCTTCCTCGGCGACGAAGGTTCGAAACGCGGGAGATAGCTTTGATGCGCGCAGCGTCAGCCGGAAGGCATCGCCGAGATCCTCCATGGACGGCGGCTCCTTGCCCTCGATGAGCAACGCCGTGTACATCCGCTGGATGCCGAGGTTGCTGCGGTTGATGAGCCGAAGCCGCACCAGCGCATCCACGAGACAGGGGTTCCGGGTGACCGGCGTGTGGTGGAGGATGTTCTCCGGTGTGATGCCGCCGATGAGGCCACCCGGATTCGTGATCTCGATGCGGTCCGAAAACTGCTTGACCAGGATCGGGCTGGCGAGGCGATAGTCGGCGTGGCATAGCGCGTTGAGCAGGGCTTCGCGCAGGGCGATCTCGGGGTAGGTGCGGTACTCGAAGTGGAACAGGCCCTGGCGCACGGTCCGGATCGGGTTGTCGGCCAGGATGCGGTCGAGCACGCGCCCAAGGGCGACCGGTATCGCGTCGCGGCCATCGGCCCGATCCGTGTAGTCCGTGCCGCTCGCCATGCGCAGGTGGGTCCAGACGTAACCCGGAACGTGCTCGCGGATCGCCGCGGCCGATCCGCCGATGAGCAACCCGGCGCGGGTCAGCTTGCCCTGTCGGAGCACGCCGATCGCTTCGGGCAGCTCCGCATCATCGAGGCCGAGCAGATCGGCAGGCGCGCGATCCTGAGCGGCCACCTCGCGTAGCTTCTCCATGGCGGCCGCGGACAGGAGCCTCGAACTTGGGACGTCGACGACGACCGCGGTGAAGTCGCTCTCACCGGTCTCCACGGCAATCTTGCGGCGAAGGGTGCCGGTGAGCGGCTTGCAGTCCTTGCCGACGCGCAGGGTGCCTCGCCCCTTGGTGTCTGTGTAGGGCGGCAGCCCAGGGTGGACCTGCATCACGACCAGACGCCCCGTCCCCTCGGGGACTCGCAGCTCCTCGAACACCGGCGTGAGCTTGGGGTCGGTTGCGTCGTATACCGCGAGCTTGAGCCGGTTGACATCCACATCGGGCGGCACCCCTACGATGGCCGAGGGGCGACCACGGACCTTGTCGGCCACACCGAAGACGACTGTGCCCCCACCACCGTTGGCCATGCAGATGGCCCAGTCGATGACCGTGCGAACGGCCTTCTTCATGCTGGAGCCGTCCCACTCCTTGAAATCGAGATCCTGGCTCTCCAGCTCGTCGGCGGTCTGCTGGTCGAGCTGGTTCAGGATCTCCTCGATGTCTCGGAGTGTTCTCACCGCATTACTCCACAACGATCCGGACCTTGGACGCGTTCTTGCCCTTGGTCAGGTCAGCAACGTAGCGCTCGAAGCGCTCCTTCAACTCGTTCATCGTGCAGGGGATGCCGCCGTTGATCAGCGCGTCGTTCAGCCCCTCTTGGGTGAGCACGACCTTCTCTAGCCCGGACAACACCTCCTGCAGAGCCTTGACCAGAGTCGGGCTCACCGGCTCGGGCAGCTCCTTGTCGTCGATGAACTGCTTCACAGCCTTCTTGCCGTCCGGATTGCTGAGCAGCTCGATGTTCTCGGCGACGGTCGGGTCTTCGAGGTTGCCCAGGAGCGTCGTCGTCCAGTCCTTGATGAGATCATCGAGGCGATCATCGAGCTGGCCGAGAGCCACCGATGCCTCAGCCGCGTCGCTCTGTTCTTCGACGGGGCGGAAGGAGCAGTGCGGGCAGATCGGGTCCGCATCCAGATCGTGCTTGGTCAAGCTGAAGCAGGTCTTCAGCGCGAACAGCCGGTTCTCGAAATCACGGAGCTGCAGGGTCGGCATCATCTCCACGCTCGACAGCTTTTGGATCTGCACCAGACGCGGGTCTGTGGACAGAGATGCTTTCTTCTTGTCATCGTTGGCCCCGAGGCGCGCTTTCTTGTGCTCCGCGAGGTAGACGTCCTGGTACTCGCCCTTTAGCTCCGCGAGCGTCTGGCCGAGGGACCGCTGGAAAGACGGGTCGGCACGATGCTTGGGGCTCGTCACCTTGGCGAGTAGGTCGCCTCGAGTATCCCTGACCTTCTCGACCCAGGGATTCGCAGCAGCGAGAACCGCCTCGGCTTTGCCGAGATACGATGTCATCGGTCCAACTTCCTGGACGAGATTGACGAGGTCATCGACAGCAGCGACAAGCTCCATGCCGGCCTTCTGGGCCGTGACCGCAGCGACGTCGTGCTTGAAGTTCTTGAGCTTGCCGGCGGTATTGAACGCCTGCACGGAC
>JANTFM010000403.1 GCA_024763475.1 Acidobacteriota bacterium
GAAAAACAGGGTCTCGAGTCCGGCACCTCAGTCTCCAGGGACATCCTTCGAGCCAAAGGGCCGGGCCTGTCGCACGAGCAGGGCGTCCAGGCTGCGCCAACCCATCCGCAGCTCCTCCCGCCATCCGTGACGAATGCGGTCGAGGACCAGGGCCGTCGCAAAACCCGAGAGCTCGGGCGTGTAGAGTTCCACCCGGCCCTCCTCCACCTCGGCGAGGCGAGCCAACAGCATCTCCCGCAACCGGGAAGCCATCGCGTAGGCGAAGGCCTCATCGTAGGAACTCATGACCTCCCCGATTTCGTAGGAGGCATGCCGCCCGAGCAGGAGGCCCTGGTACGCCGCGTAGACCCCAAGCCCCTCCTGCAATTCGTCGTGACGCCAGGCATCGACCTCCTCCGAACGCAGCAGGGCGACGATGCGGAAGCGGACCCGCGCCGCGACGATCGCGTGCTCTCGGGCATGCTTCGCCTTCGGGGCCATCAGGGCGGCGCGCAGGGCTCCAGCCTCTTCCGAGCGCAGCTTCAGGAGCGCCTTGCGCGCCCAGGCCTCGGGAGCCCCGGGACCTGAGTCGCTGAACGCCGGGGGCTCCGGCAGCACGGTCGCGGACCAGGTCCGGAACGCACTGGCAACCCGCTGAGCAATCGCCGCCTCGAGCAGCTCTCGCCCGCCTCCGATGACCGTTGCGCTGATGAGCGCGGACGCGTCTGCGGGACCCTGCGGAAGCGCAGCCGCCCCAGGGGCCGCCCAACCGGGCCACAGACCGTCCAGCGCCAGGACGAGTCGCTCGGCTTCGGCGGCGCACGCCGCCTCCCGCTCCTCTCCTCCGGCCGCGGCGGCAGCCGGTGGGAGCAGCATGACGATGACGAGACCCGCGAGACACCACCCGGCGCGTTCGCGGAACCATTCGTACACTGGCGACCCTCCTCGGGCATCGTTTGGCGGACGCGAAGCCCGCTTCATCGTATATCAACATGTCCGGTTCGTTGTTCCTCCTGGAGCTTCCATGCATCTCGCCGCTCGCGTTCTGCCGATCCTCGCCCTGCTCCTCTGCCTCACGGGCACCCTTCTCGCCGCGACGCCACCCGAGAACCTCAAGCTCAATACGGATGGAACAGGCGAACTGCACAACGAGGAACAACTGGCGGTCAACCCGACCGATGGCGACAACGTGATCGCGGCGTGGCGCGACTTCCGTCTCGGGTACCGGCGCATCGGCGTCGGGGTCACCCATGACGGGGGAGCGACCTGGAGCGACTCGCTGCTCTCGGACGAGGCCTATCCCCGTGCCTCGGACCCCGGCATCTGTGCCGACTCCGCGGGCAACTTCTACCTCCACGTCCTCTCGCTGTCACAGACGGGGGCCCTCGCCGGTGTGGCCATTTCGGTATTCAAGTCGACGGATGGCGGCGTGACCTGGTCGGACCCTGTCGATGCGGCCACCTCGCCCTTCGGTGGGCTGGACAAGCAGATGATCGCCTGCGACCGCAGCGGCACGGCCACGGACGGCTATGTGCATCTGGCCTGGTATGACGTCGTCGGTGGCATCCGGACCAGCCGCTCCGTCAACGGAGGCGCGAGCTTCCAGTCCATGCGCCAGGTCAGCAACGGCGGCTCGGTGCAGTGGCCGCAGCCCGCCGTGGGGCCCGAGGGCCAGGTCTACATCGGCTGGCTGGACTTCGGCGGCGAGCTGAAGTTCGATCGCTCGGACAACGGAGGCCAGAGCTGGGGCGCTGACCGCACGATCACCTCGCTCCTGATCACCAACGAACCGCTCAACGGCGGCGTTGACGTGCTCGCCTATCCCGCGATGAAGGTCGACAACTCCAGCGGGGCGCGACGGGGGACGATCTACGTGGCCTACATCGACCGGCGGGAGGCCGGAGGGGACACGGACATCTTCCTCAGGAGTTCCTCAGACGGCGGGGACAGCTGGACGGCGCCCGTGCGCGTCAACGACGACCCGATCGACTCCGGGGCGGATCAGTTCCATCCCTGGCTGGTCGTCGACGAGACGGGGATCGTGAACATCCTCTGGCTCGATCGTCGCGACGATGAGAACAATCTCGAGTGGCACGCCTACGTCGCGCGGAGCTTCGACGGCGGGAAGAGTTTCACTCCCAACCTGCGCATCAGCACCGCGCCCTCCAGCCCCGCCGCCGGGCAAACGATCGCTGCGGGCATGATCGGCGAGTACATCGGCATCGATTCGAAGGATGGCAACCTCTACACCGTATGGACGGACACCCGCGAGGGACACCAGGACGTGTACTACGCCTCGGCCTTTGATCTCGACTCGGACGATGATGGAGCGATCGATATCGACGACAACTGCCCGACCCTTGCGAACCGCCTCCAGCGGGACGGTGATAACGATGGGGCTGGAAACGTCTGCGACGACGATGCCGACGGGGACGGCCTGGCAAACGACGTTGATCCCGACGCCGACGATGACGGGGTCGTCAACGACAACGACTGCGCCCCGCTGGACAAGCTCGTATTCGAACAGCCGGGGCTGGCCAGCGGCCTGCTCTTCGGCGCAGACCACGTCACCCTCAGCTGGAACGAAGACTCGACCCTTGCGGCCACCTCCTATCGCCTCGACCGGGGCGACGTGCCCGCGAGCGGGTGGCAGAACTACAACCACGCCTGCCTCCACGATGGTCTTGAAGCACCCAGCGTAGAAGACAGCGAGCTGCCCACCGAAGACTCCGCGTTCTACTACCTGGCCCTCCATGTCAATTGCTTCGGCCCGGGCCCGGCGGGAGACCCGGGACGACCCGACGGGACGGCCTGCCCCTGACCCGCTCCGTCCGCAGGCTGCCTCGCCCCGACGAAGCACGCGGACTCCAGGTCCTCGGGCGCATCGACGTTCACGAAGGCACGACCGGCCCCGGTCCGCTCAGTCCGCAGGGTACCTCGCCCCGACGAAGCGCGCGTACTCCAGGTCCTCGGGCGTATCGATGTTCACGAAGTGGGAATCGTCGTTCAGCAGGACGGCTCGCTTCTCCCCGTAGAAGCCGGCCATCGTCGCCTCGGGAGTGCAATTCGAGGGAAGGTTGCTCGAACGAATCACGTCGCAGTACCCGTCGTGCTGATAGACCGGAGGAAGGAGCTGGCTCTGGTAGTAGCTGTCGACCGACTTCCCCGGAAGGAAAGGCTCGCTGCGCCCCGACTCGTCCACCGTCAGCATCCAGTAGGGGTGTTTGTGACCGACTTCGCGCGCCGAGCGAACCGAGTCCGCCTCGAGCTCGAGCAGTCGCGCCACGCAGCGCGCCGCGAGGTCCCGGCGGCGAAACGGGGTCGTCGGCCGGAGGAGCACCAGCAGATCCGCCCGATAGCCATACTCGCGGGCGAAGGTCTGAAACGCGTGGACCATGACCGGAAGATCCGAGACGCGATCGCCCGCGAAGGACTCCGGGCGCAGGAAGGGCG
>JANTFM010000404.1 GCA_024763475.1 Acidobacteriota bacterium
ATACGGGCGTGAGCAACGGCGTGGTCTACCACTACGCGGCGTTCTCGTTCGACCTGTCGCTCAACTATGCTGCTGGCGTTGCGAGCATCGGCCATCCCCGATCTGCGACGAAGATCCACTGGGGCTTTGCCACCGGGGGTTCGGCGCTCTCTCCCGCGGGGGCGATCCCGGAGCAGCACGTGATCGGCATCGGAAACGACCAGCTGCTTCAGCGCATGAGAGCTTCTGATGGCACGCGCGGGTCTTGGGATCCACCGCTGGTCGGGGGCTCGGTCCAGTCACGGCCGATGGTCGGTGATCTGGATTCTGGACCCAGCACGGACTTGACTGCATTCGTGACGGCTCAGGACGGAAGCGTCTACCGCTACTCGCTCGATGACGGAACGACCTCTTTCGAGGGGAGTGCGGATGCCGTCTCAGACGCCGCCTGCACGAGCGGTATCCTCCAGGCTGGCCCGGTGATCATGCTTGACGCGTTCGACACCAACAGCAACCACGATGACGACGTGATCGTGGTCGCGACGCGTTGCGGGGCGACCGATAACAAGGTGTTGCTCTACTCCCATGATTTGACGACCCTCTACGACAGCTACGATGGCGGCAGTGGCGGCCTCGGTATCTCAAACGCCACGCCGATCATCGTTTACCGCAACAGTGCCGACAACCTGGTCTATATCCCGGTGCGTGATGATGGTGGCGAGTCCCTCGTCGTCGTGCAGATTCAGTCCGGACCCAGCTTCACCGCGCTTCCCTTCGCCTCGGTATCCGGCATCGGTGACCTCGATGCACGGCCCGCCCTTGTGAGGCGCAGCACGGATCGATTCCTGCTGCTGGGCAATACCGCTGGTGAACTCTACTTCTATTTTGCCGATACGCGCACCGGTGGACCGGGTTCCTCGCTGAGTCAGCGCGATTCCAAGCTCGATGTTGCGACCGATGGACCGGTCAAAGGCATGGCGGTGGGAAGCGGGGAGAAGACCGGAAGCCTCTACGAGAACTGGGCGGTCTGGTCGACTGATACCACTCTTCACGGCATCAAGATCGGTGCCGACGGGACGTTCAACGACTCGAGCTACTGGTCGGTGCCGGTGGCGGGCCCGTCGCTTCCCCTGGTGCTTCGCTGGGTCGGCGGGACGGACAATACGCGAGCCTACGTGGGATCCAGTGACGGGTACCTCTACGAGTTCGACGCGAAAACGGGAACGCAGGTTCGCCGCTTCCTCGTCGAGGAGGGCAAGACCGTGGGCGACCCGAGTTTCGACTGGGCCGACGGCGTGGTCCAAGGAATCGTTGTGGGTACCACGAGCGGGGCGTTCCACTGGGTCAGTCTTGACTGGGAAGGGGGTGAGTGATGAAAAACTCTCGTTGCCACAAGGGTCTCATCGTGCTTCTCTCTGTCTTGCTCTGCGCCGGATTCCTGGCGGCCTCGTTTGCAGAGGATTTTGAACTTGGACGAGGCACTTCCCGCTTCCATCAGCCGCGCCTGGCGAGTGTCTCGCCGGTGGATGCACCCGCGATTCTTGCCGTTCTCGTCACAGACCTCGACCCTACAGCGTTGGCGGACCAGGATCGTCTCACGATCCGCGCCTCGCGGTGGACGGGCCCATTCGCCGCGCAAGAGACCGATAATCTCTACGTGTTGAGCGTGCTCGATCGTCGTGTGCTCGGAGCGGCTCCCTTTGACCTGATAGTGAAGTTCAAGCTACCCGATGGGAGCACCTACCAGACCCGCACCGTTCCGGTGGACCCCACCGAATTGGCGGGCCGGAAAGTCTTCCGTCCGGACGTGGCGCCCAAGCCGATACGCGTGGCGGGAACCGAGCAACTCGGTGTTCTTTCCCGCGTGATCCCCTCCGAGGATATGCTGGCCATCGTTCCCGCCTTCGCCAGGTTCACGAGTGTAAGGCTGCCGGTCAGTGGCACCTGGATCACCCAGCACAATCTCTACGGGACGTGGACGATCGAGATCTCGATCAAGCGAGGCCGCGAGATCCTCGCGACCAGCACGCGGAATTTCGAGTTGCTGCGATAGCGTATTTGTCTTTCCGTTCGACACGACTCCCGGAGAACGTGGTAGCGTTTTTCGGGAGTCTTTTCTTGTCGATGGCGAGATGTCTTCAGATTTTCCTGAGGAAAACGATGCGCTTCTATCCTGCCCTGTGCTGCTCTCTCCTCTTCATCCTGGGGTTGTTTCCAGCCATGGCCCAAGAGCAGGGAAGGGGAATCTGCAAAGTCGGCAACGACGTCCTCTATCTCGTGGGAAGCGAGCTTCGAGCGTGGCCGAGCGGGGAGCTGCTCAAGGACTGGGGAGACCTGACGCCGCTGGTCTTCGATGGTGATCGGGAGCTCCTTGCTGTTGCTTTCCCGGCGCGCCGCGGTGGCCGGATCGAGCTGCTCGAGCGCACTCCGAGCGGCTACGAGAGACGTGCACAGGTCGAGCTGAAAGTGATCCCGGAGGAGCTGAAGATCCTGGGCGATCAACTGATCGTGCTGGCTCATCGGAAGAAGGTGGCCCAGATGCTCGTCACCCCGATATCAGGAGACAGGGAGAAGGTGGTGTTTCGCCCGCTGAGGGATTGGCCCGCAGGACTCGCAGCGGCTCCGAGCGGCGAGCGTCTTTTCGTGGCACAGGGTCAGGAGCTGAGGACCTTTCTCCTCCCCGGCGCTCTCAGCCGGGAAGTGCTCGTTTTTCCTGCCCCGATCACGGCGCTTGCGACCTCTCCCGGGGAAGAACGAATCCTCGTGGCGTCCCAGCGGGAGGTCATGCTCTTCGATCTGCGGGACTCGCGCAAACGCGGTGCGCTGCCCATTCGCGGACGGGCCCAAACGGCAGGCTCCGTCGCCGCGCTCTTCTGGCTCGACCCGGGAAAGGTGGCTGCGGTGCTGACCCGCGAGCCTTCGGAGCTCCATTTCTTCGTGGGCGACTCGCTTCGTCATGCAGAGACGAAGGCGCTCGCTTTTGCCCCTGCGTTCGGTGTGGTGCGCGGGCCGGACAGTCTCTTGTTGATGTCGAGCGAGGGAGAGATCAGAGAGGTCCTTCTCTCGCCGGACAAGGCGGCCATGGCCGAAAGGAGGGCGCAGAGCCGTCACGAGAGCGCACGCTTGCCTCCCCCGTCAATGGCGCCCGCGCCCTTGCCGAAGAAGCCCAAGATCGCACTCAAGGCGGACGCTGCGATCGTGTCCTCGCCCGGGCCCGAGCGCGGGCCTGAACTCCCGGACGCACAGCAGAAAGTGCCCCAGCCCGGACCAAAACTCGCCGCGAAGAACAGGTCTCTGCCTGCGCCGAGCCCCGCGCCCGCACCAAGTCCCGCGCCCGCACCAAGTCCCGTGCCCGCGCCAAGGCTCGCGCCCGCACCGAGTCCCGCGCCCGCACCAAGTCCCGCACCCGCGTCGAGCCCCGCGCCCGCGTTGAGTCCCGCGCCCGCACCA
>JANTFM010000405.1 GCA_024763475.1 Acidobacteriota bacterium
GAGCTTTGCGGGCGATCGTCGGGCGACGGGTTCGAGGAAGGTTGACGATCGTCGGGCGACGGGTTGGAGGTAATTTCACGCATCCCCGAGTTGCGCCCCCTTCGGGGGTGCGTGAAAGTACCCACAACCCAAGGTTCTGGCGGCCCGCTGAGGATCCTCCCCTTCTACTACGCGTAGCTCGCAGCCCAGAGCGCAGATTCAAGCCTCTGGGTGACACAGGCACATAGATATCCTATTCGATAGGCCATATACCCCCTTCGCTATCTAAGAGACCACTTACAACCTGCAGGAATTTCTTTCCACATCGTGTTTACCGTCCTCCTACCCACACACCTACACATGGCACGTCCTGTGCTTTGGGTTTGCAAGTGAACGCACGACGGAGGAAGGACGATGGCCCGAATTCACATCAAGACCCACACGACCCGCACGAAGATCTCGGTGAGCGATCCCACGCTCATTGCGGTGATCGCAACCGCCAGCACGGCGCTGGTCGCCACGGCAGCGCTCCTCGCTCGCGAAGGCGCCCTGTTGACTTCGCTCGAGCTCGCGCGGGCTCGGCTCCCCCGCGGCTCGGGAGGCATCACCCGGAAGTTGACGAGATAGGAGGTCTGCCGGCGGCACAGGAATGGACCGCCATGACACTCGGGCGACCCGAGCAGCGGATCGGGTGCGTCGAGACCCTCGCCTTGGAGCAAGTATGAGACATGGGAGCGACAACCTGAGCGAAGACCGGCTGGGGCACGCAACCCGCAGCGCGGTCGAGAAGAGCGCCCGGGAGATGGCAAAGATCACGACTCGCATCGGGCGGCTCACGGATCTCTTGCACGACGGGGCGGCCTCTGCACGTGCATCCAGCAGGCATGGAGTCGACGACGGGCCCACCGCCCGCTTCGCGCGCCAACTCGACCTCACCCGCGATAAGGTTGCCGAGCTCGTCGAGCGTCAGTCCCAGACACTTCACACCTTCAACATCGTCCTGTTTGGTCGAACGGGGTCGGGCAAGAGCACGTTGATCTCCGCGATGACCCGCGGAGACGGCGCGTCAGTGTCCCAGGGCGAGAGCGACTGGACAACCCAGGTCAAGCCCACTCATTGGCGTTCGTGCGAGATCTACGACACGCCGGGCATCAACGGCTGGGGGCGCACCGAGAGCCGCTCGAACCTGGAGGAGCGGGCCCGGGCGGCCGTCGAGATCGCGGACTTCGTCGTCGTCTGCTTCGACAGCCAGAGCCAACAGGCAGACGAGTTTCGCAAGTTGGCCGCCTGGGTCCAGACCTACCGTAAGCCACTCATCGCCGTGCTCAATCCCCGCAACGCCGTCTGGCGAGTCTGTCCGCGGGTCCCGATTGGGTCGGCGCGAGCTAATCTCTCTCGGGCCGTTCGCGAGCACGCCGGCAACATCCGCGATGAGCTCGCCAAGATTGGCCTCTCCGGCGTCCCCGTCGTCGCGGTCAACTCAAAACGGGCGCTCTTCGCCCGTGCCAGCATGCCCTTCCTCGGACCTGACGAGGTGAGCCTGCACAAGCAACGCACGCAGTTTGGCGTCGAACAACTCGAGCAGTGGTCGGGCTTTCCAAGGCTGGAAGAGCTCCTCGTCGCGGCCATCTCAGAGCACGCGGTCCCGCTTCGCCTCGGCGCCCTAAACGACCAACTCCGCGGCGTGCTGGGCGAACTTGACCATGCGCTCGCCGAGATCGGAGATGAGACAAACCGAGCCGCCGTCACACTGGAACACGACCTAATCCGCAGCATGTTGCGCCTCTTCGGCTACCCACCGCGACATGACGCCGAACGCCGCCGGCCCTTCCTGCGGGGAGGTACGGACCTCCTCGCTGAGCTCGAACGCCGCCGTGGCGGCACCTTCCAGGCCCCGGTCGAGGGTGAGTTTCGCCAGCTGATCCACCAACGCCTCGACGTGGAGCTCGGCACGCTGCGCTCCCGATCGCTCCACAACGCCGAGGAGTGTGTCGTGGCGTCTTTCGATAGGCGCACCAACACGACGGCCGAGGCCGTGACGCGGGCGAGCTTCGATCAGAAGGCCATGAAGCGCGCGGCGGAGAAGGTCCTTAACGAGGGAAGCGAGTTCCTCAGCAAGCGTGTCGAGCTCGCACACAGGGACGTGCGACTCGACATCAAGGTTCTGGCCCACGCGGCGGCCCTGAGGGGTAACGCCGGCAGCGGATGGAAATACAGCGCGTGGGCCATCAGGGCCGGCGGGGTCTTGGCCGGCACGCTGGCCACGCTCGGCGTCTTGGCCGCGACGAATTTTTGGAATCCCCTGGGGTGGGCGGCCGCCGTCGGTGCAGGAGTCGGACTCATCGCCTCGGCCGCGTCCGCCCTCCTGGGATGGCTCGGAGGCCGGGCCCGGAAAAAGGCCGAGTCGCAACGCCTCGCCGCGCGGGGCCAGGCCCTGGCCCAGGTTCGGCGCAGCGTCCACCAGGTGTATGATGGGTTTCGCGACGAGGTGCTCTCGGAGGCTCATCGATACGCGGTGGACGCCTCGGGACCCTTGGTGAGACCACCGATCGAGCAGGCCCTCGATCTACGCGTGATCGAGAAGCATTGCACCACGTGGCGCGCTGAGCTCCGGGGACTGACGGCATCCCTTTCTCGAACGAAGAATCCGCAACATCTCCTCTCAGCCACCGCACGGACGCTCGAGCTCCAGGCCTACCCCAACAGTCCCAACCGGAGCCAGCTTCAGTGGCTCGGCGAAGACTGGATCAATGACCCGAACGGCTTGAAGCAGGCGCGAGGTTCCTCGGGCACCGGGCGAACGACGGCGTATGACCCGGACCTTGTCACTCGCCTCTTCGGCGGCATCCGGCAGGTCTTCGACCAGGTCTTTGAGGATCTGAAACCTGGTACAGGTCGGGCCTGGCTCGACGGGGCCCTCGCGCGGTGTGCAGGGGATCCGGAGGCAATCGAGGCCCTCGGCGAGTTGACCGCGATGGCCGAGGACGGACGCCCGAGGATCCACCTGGTGGGTGACTACAACGCCGGAAAATCCAGCTTTATCAAGCGGCTCCTTATCGATGCGGGAAGTCCCGTGCCCGAGTCGCTCGAGATCCGCGCGGACCCGACGACCGATCGCGTGCGAGAATACGACTGGGGTGGTGTGCGGTTGATTGACTCTCCTGGCTTTCAGAGCGGCGAGGCGTCCCATGCTGAGCGGGCTCTACGGGCATTCCCTGATGCCTCCGCCATCATCTATCTCTTCCAGCCCAACCTCGTGCTCGGCGATGACGGAGACGTGCTCACGGTCTTGCGCGGGGACAAGAACCGTGGCCTGGCGCCCAAGCTACAGCGGACCTTTTTCGTGATCAACCGCAGCGATGAGCTGGGAGTAGACCCCGAGACGGACCCCAAAGCGTACGCCCAACTCGCTTCCCGGAAGAGGACCGAGCTCTCCCTGGCG
>JANTFM010000406.1 GCA_024763475.1 Acidobacteriota bacterium
CAGACCCGGATGGCCAGGGCCTGCCCCCACGAGTGAGACGAATCCAGGGCCCTCGTTCCGGCGGCCCAGCTCGCCCGGAGTCTCTGCCGCCACGCGCCAACGCTGGATGTCAGCGGCAGTGGGGACGCTCACCTCGAGTCGCTCCGAATCCAGGCTCTCCGCGAAGAAACGATCGAAGATGGCTTCCTGCGCCTGCGAGTCGACCTCCCCGCGGCGCAACTCGTCCCGGAGCCGGGATGCGGCTTCCGCCCACTCTCCCCAGCTCTCTCCGAGACGACGCTCCAACATCTGCCGCAGGCGGCGCACGAGGAAGGGCGCATCACCGCCTGAAGACACGAAGAGTTCGAGCGGCCCCAGGCGCACCCGGCCCCCGAGGTGGAAGGAACACAGCTCCGGATCATCCGCCACGTTGACCCAGATCCCGGCGGCACCCGCCTCTTCGAAGATCTCGCGATTCACCGCCCGATCGTCGGTCGCCGCCATGATCAGCGCGTATCCGGCGCAATCCCCGGACCGGTAGCGGCGCTGTTCAAGATCGATCGTCCCGGCGCGCGCCAAGTCCTCGAGTCCCGCAACCAGCTCGGGACTGACGAGAGTCACCACGCCTCCCTCAGCGAGCAATCCCTGCACTTTTCGCAGCGCAACCGCGCCCCCGCCGACCACGAGACAACGGCGACCTGCAAGCTTCAACCTGACCGGGTACATCACATCCTCCAGGATCTCTCTACGGATCCGAGGAACAGATTATGGGGCATCCCGGAGTCCCGTGATACTCCGTCCCCCGGGGACGGGGGCCGGGATCTTCCATGGACCTTCGTAGCGAACACCTGCAGATGCCGCCGAAAGACTGGGAATTAGCCCTTACGCTGCGACGCCTCCGCTTTCGCTCAATCGTCCGAACCAAACCTGGCCCAAATCCGGGCGCGAAACCCGGGAACACATTCTTGCGCGGACCCTTAGCCTGAGGCGCTCTCCCGCAATCGGCGGCACCGGCCCCGCGACTTCACGGAGTAGGAGTGCCGAGCCTCGACCCAGGCCGTCCACTCGCCGAGGACGTCCTCGACGATGGCGCGCGCGTGCACCGCAGCGCGCTGCCGCTGGTCGTCATCGGATGCCAAGCGGCGGGTCAGCGCCTCCACATCGAGGATCTGCAGCCCCTCCTCCTCGAGCGCCGAGAGGCCGAGGTTTCGGGGCACCGACAGATCGATAGCGACGAAGGGACGCGCACGACCGGTCGCGGTCTCACGCAAGCATCGAGCGTTGATCACGGCCTCTTTCGCGCCTGTCGCACAGACGACGGCATCAACCTGGGAGAGCGCTGTGGCCCGCCATTCCCAAGGCAGGACCCGGGCTCCAAGTTGTTTGGCGAGCGCCTCCGCCTTCGGGAGCGTTCGATTGCAGAGCAGGAGCTCGCCGACCCCCCGCTTGCTCAGGCGGCAGGCCGCAAGTTCACCCATCTCTCCGACGCCAAGCACGAGCACGCGCCGCTCCGCGAGCCCTCCCAGCAGTCGCTGCAGGACGCCGATGGCCGCACCCGACAGCGAGCGACCTCCGCTTCCGACCTCCGTCTGGGATCGCACTCTCTTTCCGGCGCGAAGAGCCGTGTGGAACAATCGGTGCAGGCGGGGCGTCGCCGCTTGCGCGTCGCAGGCGCTGCGATAGGCACGCCGGACCTGCATCAGGATCTGGTCTTCGCCGAGAACGGCGGACTCCAGGCCGGAACAGACGGTGAGCAGGTGACGTCCGGCCTCCTCCCCCCGGCGAACGACGGGTTCCTGGTCCAAGACGGCGGGAGCTTCGGGTGAACCCCAGAGCCAGGTGTTGAACACGGCCTTGGCGTGACATGGAACGACCCCGTCCAAGTAGAGCTCGAGACGATGGCAGGTTGCGAGCGCCACGAGACCCTGCCCCTCGACAAGGGGAGGCTCGCATCCCTGCTCCTCGCGCAGCGCATGACAGGCCGCGAGCGTATCCAAGGAAACGCAACGATGGTCCACACCAACCACCAGGACACGATTCGTCGCCTTCACGTCTGGTCTCCATCCGTACTGTTCCGCACCAGCCCTGCAGCACGCAGCCACGACAGGCCTCCGCCAATGTACCTCAACTCACCGCTCGCCCCACCAAGGAGCCGGGCCATCTCGGCGCCCCGAGTCCCGTGTTCGCAGACCACCGTGCCACGGCGTCCCTCCTCGAGACGCCAACCGGAACGCGCCTCGGCGAAGGAGAGTACGAAAGCCTCCCGCCCCGGGATCGGCCGCGCGTTCCGCTCGGACTCCAGGCGGACGTCGATCAGTCCTTCGGCGTGGTCCCACTCAAGAGGAGAGAGCGCCTCGATCCCGTCTTCGCGTGCCCCAGCCACGAACGCAATCATGGCGAGCGGATCGATCGCGGGCGCGTAGACGGGTGCATAGGCGTGTTCGAGCTGGGCGAAGTCCTCGAGACTCCCACCACGAACCATCAGCTGCGCGGCGATGTCGATCGCATGCCGCGCATCGGAACGGCTGATCGCCTGAACGCCGAGCACGCGCCGCGAGTCAGACGCGTAGACGAGCTCCAGGTAGACGTTGGCGGACTCGGGCCAGTAGTGCGCGCTGGCCTCGGTCGTGATCCAGACCGAGCGCGCCGCAAGGCCGGCCTCGCGGGCCCGCGTCCGCGTCAACCCCACGGCCGCCACGTTCCAATCGAAGAGCTTGACGGCCAGCGCCGCGCAAACCGGAGGGAAACGCCCATCCTGACCCGCAAGGCCGTTGGCCAGGGTTCGTCCCTGGCGGTTGGCGAGGGATCCGAGCGGCAGGTGCAGTTCGCGACCTGTCAGGACATCTCGCACGGTCACGCAGTCGCCGACAGCCCAGATGCCGGGGACACCCGTCGCGAGTGTCTCGTCGACCCGGATCGCGCCCCCCGCACCGATCTCCGCACCCGCCTGGATCGCAAGCTCCGTGTTCGGCGCAACCCCCACGGCAACGATGACGAAATCGCCGCAAACCTCTTTCCCACCCACGAGGACACCGACACGGTCCTCGCTGGTGAGGAATCCTTCCACCGGCGCACCAAGATGAACTTCGACCCCGGCGGCACGCAGTTGCTCGGCGGCGATCGCGCCGACTTCCGGGCCGAGCATCCCGGGCAGCGGCTGCGCGGCCGCCTCGACCAGCGCGACCTCGGCACCCCACAGTCCCGCAAAAGCCTCGGCGACCTCGCAGCCGACGAGCCCGGCGCCAACAATCACGACACGGGATACGCCTCCGCGAATCAGTGCCTGCTTGAGCGGGGGAAGATCTTCGAGAACGTGGAAAGCACGGATTCGCGGATCGTCCGGCTGACTGGGCAGGGTCCGCGCATGGGCCCCCGTGGCGAGCACCAGCTCATCCCATTCCAATGTGGAGGGCCCGCGCGGGCTCTCCACGCCCAGCGT
>JANTFM010000407.1 GCA_024763475.1 Acidobacteriota bacterium
GGCTGGCTGGTGATGAGGAAGGCGGCGTAAACCCCTTATCCCTTTTGCCAAAGTAGCCGCCATCGTCTCAGATTCCGCCTCAGATGCCCAACAAACAGGAGGAACACCGGTTGATGGCGTCTTGGGAATCTAGCAACGATACCCCGTGACGGAGGAGGGCCTTCTCATCCCATCTATCCGCAATACTACCCGCGGCTCTCCTGAACAATGCAATCGACCTGCTGCAACGGCAATGCCGCAATCTGCTCGCTCACCGGATATTTCTCCGAGCCGGGATAGACGATCCACAGTCGCTCCAGCGAGAGGTCTTCCACTGCCACGTGCATCGACCGCGTGACCCGGGGCGCGTCGCTGAACTTGAATTCCACACCGAAACGCTTGCCGCTCGAGAAAAAAAGCAGATCCAGTTCGGCACCGCCGTGAGTTCCCCAGAAGTAAACCTCAGCCGGGCGGATCCGGCTCAGAACCTGCTCGATAGCGAATCCCTCCCACGATGCCCCCACGCGGGGGTGGCCATGCAGCGCGTGGCCGGTGTCGATGTCGAGCAGGCGGTGCAACAGTCCGGAATCGCGTAGGTATACCTTTGGCGACTTGACCTGTCGCTTGCTGAGATTCTCATGCCAGGGTTGGACTTGGCGAAGCATGTAGGTGCCGGTCAGGATGTCCAGGTAGCTGCGAACCGTCTTGTCGGTCAAGCCCATGGCGCGACCCAGTTCGGATCCGTTCCAGGTCTGACCATGCAGGTGGGCGAGCATGGTCCAGAAACGCCTCATCTGAACGGCTGGAATTGTGATGCCGAGCTGGGGGATGTCGCGCTCCAGAAAGGTCCGCACGAAACCTTCCCGCCAGGCCAGGCTGTCGTCCTCACTGCGGGCCAGAAACGAGCGCGGGAACCCACCGCGCAACCACAGTTTCTGCGCCACATCGCCGCCAACCTCCGAGAGATCGAAACCGGCAAGCTCGATGAACTCGACCCGTCCGGCGAGGCTCTCGGCAACCCCCTTGACCAGGTCCGGCGAAGCACTACCGAGGATGAGATAGCGACAGGCGTGGCCGGGGCGATCGACCATCACTCGTAGAATGTCGAATAGCCCCGGCATCTGCTGGATCTCGTCCAGAATGATCAGGCCGTGCAACGACTCGAGCAGCAGTTCGGGATTCTGGAGTCGTCGTTGATCGGAGGGTGCTTCGAGATCGAAGTAGTGGCTTTCTCGCGTCTCTGCGATCTGTCGGGCGAGAGTTGTCTTGCCGCACTGGCGTGGGCCCAACAATGCGGTGATGGGGGAGCGGTTAATGGCCGTGTGAACCGCATGTTCGAATCCGGGGCGGGAAATCATGAGAAGACTCTAACATTGAATTATCGGAGTGACAATCCGAGAATTCACGTTAAATCTCAAGTAGTTCTGATGAAAACGGACTGCCCCTCCTGTTTATCCCGTCCTCGCTGGCATCGAATCGGTTTTCGGCTGTAATGGAGATGGAAGAGCCGCCCAGACCGCGCGGGCCGACCTGCCATCCGCCGGGAGATCCGCGACCTCATCCGCAGCGTGTCCCGCGAAAACCCACTGCGGGGCGCACCCAGGATCTACGGAGAGTTGCTCAAGCTTGGCATCGACCTCTCGCAGGCCACAGTATCCAAGGACATGATCCATCACAGGAGGCCGTCGTCGCAAAGCTGGCGGACCTTCCTCAAAAAACCACACCCGCGACTTGGTTTCCCTTGATTTCCGAAGGCGGACGGGCGGCAACGGCCGCTCGGCATCGCGGCTTTGGAGGACAAGGTCATCCAGGCTGCGATCGTCGAAGTGATGAACGCAATCTACGAGACGAACTTCCTCGGTTTTTCCTACGGGTTTCGACCGCGGCGAAGCGCGCATGATGCGCTCGACGCATTGGCGACCGGGATCCGCAGGAAGAAGGTGAACTGGGTGCGTGATGCCGACATCCGCGGTTTCTTCGATGCCATAAGTCGGAGATGGATGCAGGAATTCATCAAGCACCGGATCGGGGATCCGAGGATCCTGCGGTTGATCCAGAAATGGTTGGCTGCCGGTGTCCTCGAAAACGGGAAGTGGGTGCGGAGCAAGAGCGGGACCCCGCAGGGAGCGACGATTTCTCCCCTGCTGGGAAACATCTACTTGCATTACGCCCTCGACCAGTGGGCTCACCAATGGTGGCAACGGCATGCGCGGGGTGACGTCGTCATCGTGCGCTCCGGCGACGCAGCCAGAAGAGCCGTCTCAACTGGCGGCGGATGGCCAGGCTCGTGAACCGTTGGTTGCCGCATCCCCGGATTCTGCATCCTCTACCGGAGCATCGATTTGACGCTCGAACCCGAGGCAGGAGCCCAGTGCGTTAGTAGCGCCCGCTGGGATCTGTGCGGGGGGTCCCAGAGCCGGCAACTGCGGCTCTGGGATTCCTACCGCGACGCGTTGAACTTGCCACGCATAACGTTGGCCATTATAATGCACCCCATGATAAAGACCTTTCGAGATCTCGGCACGGAGGACGTCTTTGACGGCACCGATTCACGAGTGGCTCGAAAGTGCTGCCCTCGTCCCTTGCTGGCCATAGCCAGACGGAAGCTCGACCAACTAAACCGCGTGCGGGAGGTCCATGAACTAAGAGTCCCTCCCGGGAATCGTCTAGGGCGTCTCCGCGGCCGCCGACGAGGGCGATACAGCATCCGGATCAACCAGCAATTTCGGATTTGTTTCAAATGGGAGGATGGAGATGCCTATGAAGTCGAAATCGCAGACTACCACTAGTCCAAGCGTTGCCAGGAGGCTTCCCCGGAATCGTCCACCTACGCATCCGGGCGAAATGCTGTTTGAGGAGTTCTTGAAGCCTCTTGGGCTCACGCAGACCGAACTCGCCCGTCGCTTGCGTGTTTCCTACCCCCGACTGAACGAGATCGTACGGGGACGCCGATCCGTCACTCCTGATACGGCATTGCGCTTGGCTCGAGTTCTAGGAATGTCCGCTGACTTCTGGCTAGGACTACAGCAGGATTGGGATCTCTGGCATGCCATGAATAGCCCCAAAGCAGATGAGATCTCTCGCCTGAAACCCCTGCCTCGAGATAAGGAGGATGTTGCATAGGCGGCAAATGGTAATTTGTTCCCCGGAGGGAAGCTGGGCGAAGAGGGCAAAGCCTGGAAGCTCACTTTCGCAGCAAACCCGCGGATTCTCTTCGTTGGGGACAGAATTGAATCTTTTGATGGTAGCGGGCGGGGATTCCCGATAAAGACACAGCTTGGATGGTCGTGCGGGAGGCGGCGTGATGAGGGCCCGGCTCTAACGCTGCAGAACGTCGTGTTGCGGGTCCGTCCCACGGATCGTGCTGACGCCTTCGATGTCTGCGGTCGGGGCGAGCTGCAGCTCTCGATCCTGCTCGAGACGATGCG
>JANTFM010000408.1 GCA_024763475.1 Acidobacteriota bacterium
GGAAGGCATGCAGTACGCGGCCGAGAACGGTGCGGACGCGATCACGATGAGCCTCGGCTGGCCGCACAACCAAAACCCGGATCGCGCGACCTGGCGGACGAACTGCGAGAACACGATTGACCTCGGGACCGCGATGGTCATCGCCGCGGGTAACGAGGGTTCGGGCAGCGAGCCGGATAACATCCGCACACCGGGCGATGTGCCGCGCGTTATCAGCGTGGCGGCGGTGAACTGCAGCGATGGCATCGCGAGCTTCTCGTCCCGCGGCCCGGTGACCTGGCAGGACGTGCCGGAGTACGGGGATCACCCCTATCCGCCCGGCCTGACCAAGCCGGACGTGGCGGGTCCCGGCGTGGACACGAAGTCGCACAACAAGTGCAGCGGCTATTCCTTCAAGTCGGGCACCTCGATGGCGACGCCCCACGTGGCGGGCGCCGTCGCGCTGATGCTGACCCAGAACCCGGGCCTCGAGCACGACGATCTCAAACAGATTCTCGAAGACACATCGGTTGATCTCGGCGATCCGGGTAAAGACAACGTCTACGGCAGTGGCCGGGTCGACGCTTACGAGGCCGTGCTGCGCTCCGGCAGTGCCGATGGCATCGTGGCGATCAAGGAGAAAGACGCCAACTGTGTAGACCTCCTTCACCTCACGGTTTCCGACACCGATCTCAAGGGTGGAGGAACCCTGGACATCGAGCTGAGTTCGGACACGGAAACGAGTCCTGAGATCGTGACCCTGAGCGAGACCTCGGCGGACTCCGGGGTCTTCAAAGGTGAGATCGAGACGGACCCGGGCGCGCCCACGAGTGATGGCAAGATCCAGGTCGTCGACGGCGATACGGTCGTCGCGACCTATATCGATGCCGACGACGGCGAGGGTGGCACGAATATCCCGAAGACCGACGAGGCCGCGATCGACTGTCGCGCGCCCCTGATCAGTGCTGTCGAGGCGACGGATATCGACAACAGCCGGGCCACGATCCGCTGGATCACCGACGAGCCTTCCGACAGCCGGGTCAGCTACGGCGTGGCGCCTCCGCCGGATCTGAACGCCTCGTCTCCTGGGCGGGTCACGCAACACGCGGTGGACCTGACGGGTCTCGAGGAGTGTACGGTCTACTACTATCAGGTCAGCAGTGAAGACGCGCTCGCGAACGATGCCGTCGATGACAACAACGGTGTCTTCTACCGTTTTGAGACCTGGGGTGATTTCCCCGACATCGGGATTGCGCCTTGCCACCAGGGCAGCGTCACCCTCGATCGGGAGATCTACGCTTGCAGCGACGAGCTCACAGTCAGCGTGACGGATCTCGACCTGAACACGGACAGTGCTGCGGTCGAAACCGTGCGCGTCCAGGTGACGTCGTCCACGGAGCCGGGGGGTGAGTGGATCACGCTCACCGAGGACAACGAGAACAGTGCGCGCTTCCACGGTAGCCTCTCCCTCGCCGCGGGCCCTCCGCTAGCGGCGGACGGAGTGCTCCAGGCTGCCGATGATGATCTGGTCACGGCGGGTTATCACGATGCGGACGACGGTACGGGTGTGACGGCCTACACCAGCGAGACGGCCCTTACGGATTGCGGCGCGCCCGTTTCCACTCAAGTGCGGGTCACCCGTCTGACCCAGAGCTGGGCCGAAGTGGAATGGACCAGCGATGAGGCCTCGAGTTCCCGGATCGAGTACGGAGCGGATGCTTCCCTGGGGACGGTCGAAAGCGACGACGCTCTCGTCACGGCGCACAAGATGACGATCAAGGGTTTCTCGGACTGCCAGAGCGTATTCTTCATCGTCGGTGGCACCGACGCGTACGGCAACACGAAGATGATCGACGCCGGTGGCGAGCCCTTCCTCCTGCACACCAAGGAGATCCCGGGCCTCTACTACTATGAGGGTTTCGACGCCGAGAGTGGGTGGGTCTTGCGGGAGGAATGGGAGATTGGCGCGCCCGAGGGCCGCGGCGGAAGCACGGGTCACGCGGACCCGTCCGAGGCGTTTGCCGGCGACGGCGTGCTCGGCCTGGATCTGACGGGTACGGGGAGCTATCACGGCGACTACGAGCCGGACGCACACGCGGCGGCGACCTCTCCGAGAATCGACTGCAGCGAGTGCCAGAACGCAACGCTGATCTTCCGTCGTCACCTCAACGTGGGGGCTTCGGACACTGCGGGACTCTCGATCTACTCCAATGGCCGCGACGACGTCTGGGACAACGGGGGCCAGGCCGTCACGGAAAGCGAATGGAGCGAGCAGCGCTACGACGTCAGCAGCATCGTGGATGGGCTCTTCATGCTGCAGATCTCCTTCTCGATCGATGCCGACTCCTCCGGCCAGTACAGCGGCTGGAATGTCGACGAACTCGTGCTCAAGGATGGCTCGTTGCCGGACTTCCTCGCTTGTGGCGACTGCGGGGCGCCCCCCTCGATGGCGGGGCTTGCCGAGCTTTCGGACGGTGATGCCTGCGCTCCCGGTGGCCTGACCCTGGACTGGGACGATGCCAGCTCCTGGGGCACCGGCGAGTCCGGCAGCTACGCGGTCTACCGCGGGACGACCCCGGACTTCACCCCGGGGCCAGCCTCACTCGTGGCCTCGGGCCTGAGCGAATCAACCTGGGTGGACGAGAACGCACCGATCGACACCGGGTTGTGGTACCTCGTCCGTGCCGAGAACAACGAGGCTTGCGGCTCGGGACCGAACAATGGGGGCGTTCTCGACGGCAACGAGGTCCGCATGGCGGGTACCGAGACGACGACGCGCCCACCGGCAGCTTCTCCCGGCGATTCCCTGGTCGTCGACCCCATCAACCACGCCCACGCCCGCTTGAGCTGGGCGCAGGTGGAGAACACGGCGTTCTACCGGGTCTACCGCAGTGAGTCGCCCGATATGAGTGGCGCCATCGTGCTCGGTGAGACGTCGACCCTGTGGATCGAAGACAAGGATGCGCTGGGAGATGCAAAGAACTACTTCTATCGCATCGTGGCGGTGAACCCCTGCGGGGAGGAGACGCCATAGCGCGGCCCGTCGCACGACTGGGGCGGACGCCTCAGGATGCGTCGGGACTAAAGCGTGGAATCCGTACGCCCTGGAGCGAAGAATGTTGCAGGCCACTCTTGGCGACGAAATCGTTCCGCTAAATACCGTACTTGTTCGCTACATGGCGCGCAGACACACGATTCTACCGAGTTGGCGAGGTGCAACATTCTTCGCTCTGCGATGGAATCCGTAGGAGATGGCTGAAGTCGGGGAGAATCGACACGTCTCGGACCCGCCTTCGCGAGACAGAGCTCCTGAAGCGGTCGTTTCAGGGTTCTTCTCTCGCAAGCGGGGGTCTGGCCTCTGTTAGGTGAGGACCAGTTCGACCGCTTCCGTGACCCGCTCGATTGC
>JANTFM010000409.1 GCA_024763475.1 Acidobacteriota bacterium
AGATCTCGAGATGGCCGGTCAGTTCGCTGGGGCGTCTGTAGACCCACCCGTAGCCATTGCCATTCCATGCCGTGTGATCGCCTTGGTGATCCTCGTAGTGGCATACCGGCCAGCCTGGGTCGATCACTGCCAGCGTCGCCGTCAGACGCGCAAGGAAGAAATCACCCCCCCTGCCCCAGAAGAAACCGTACTCGTAGCCGGTCCAGGCCAGGTCGCCCGCTCCGGACCAGCCGTTGTCCAGGGGAACACGCGGCGTCGACGGTCGACCCCACTCCGCGAGCCGTCGGATGAAGACACCGGTTTGATCGCTGTGATTGCGGTCGCCAGCCCACGAAGCGCTCATCTCCCGTCCGGTCCACACCAATCTCGGCGTACCCGGCCAGTCGGTCTCGAAGGTCGTGATCGGCACCAGCCGCGCTCCGAATTTGTCTAGCCTGGTCGCACGAAGAGGGTCGTTCCCGTCCGGCGCCTCGTCCTGAAAGACGATCGCCCAACCTCTGTCGGCGTTCGCAATCCGCACCCGGCCACCCCCTTCGTCTATCAGGGTGTCCCGCGTCAACTGGAAGCTCGCACAAGCTCGCGGGCAACTCTCGTCCAGCGCGCCGTCGCAGTCGTCGTCACGGCCGTTGCACTGTTCGACTGCACCCGGGTAGACCGCGGCGCTCTGGTCGTTGCAGTCCTCCTGCTCGAGACAGCCCGCCCCAGCGACGAAGCCATCCCCGTCCCGGTCCTCGCACGGTCCGGACTGAGCCGCGGCCGGGGGCACCGCCAGCAGCATGAACAGGAGGAGCGTCACACATGCCAATGCCTGGCCTTGTCTATGGCTCATCTTGACGCCCTCCCTTCCGGCGGCGCTCACTGAGTCGGCGTCACCGGCATCTCGAAGCTATGCTCCGACTCGTTGCCTGCAACGTCCTCTGTCGTCACGGTGAAGTAGTAGGTCTGGGCCGACTGAAGATTCAAGACGACCACCGCAGTCTGTGATCCGCTCGATCCCCCGGGGTTCATTCGGTAGTACGGTCCGCCAGACTCGGTCGCCATGTTCACGAACACCTTGTCGATATCCCGTTCGTGGTGGGCCTCCCAGGAGATGATCGCCCGATGGCTTCCGGCTTCGGCAATAATCCCCCCAGGCAAAGGCGGCGGCCAGGTATCGACCACCGTGACCGCCGCCTCGGCGCTTTCCGGACCGAGGGTGCCATCGAAATCATAGGCCCCGGCGCCATCTTCAATGCCTGACAGCAACCAAGTTCGTTCGCATGGGTCCCAGTCGACACGACATGCAAACGGTTGATGCTCCCTCACGTTCTCTACGAAGCGTTCGTCCACTTGGCTCGGAATCTCCACCCAAGCGCCATCGACGATCCTGTAGAGCACGATCCGATCAACGGCCACTCCCGCGAAGGCTGGAAACGCGTTCCCCTGGATCACGATCGGTTCCAGTTTACGGGCAGTGATCGTGCCGCTGGCAGGCAGCAGACTCGACACTATTGCTACCCCCCCATTGCAGTTAGACGAACAACCTTGCGAATGATCGATCTCATCAGACACCCCCATCAAGAAACAAACCGTCACGGGCCACCAGGCCCGAGCATTTTTGTCATTGATTTTCCACTACATATTACCATCTAGACCCGCGCGGGGATAGACCAGCAGATGCGAAGTCGTGGGGACCAGATGCTGACCCGCACGGGACGGCAGGGCGAACTGATCGATCTGAGCGCCGAGAAGACCTACAAGCTCGACTTCAAGAAGCGCCGCTACGCGCAGAAACTCGGCCTCCTCGGAGACCTCAAGCAGGCCGGTCAGGAGATGGCTCAGACACTGATGTCGAGTCCTGCCCTGCAGCAGGCCATGAAAGAGTTCGAGAAGCACCAGGAGTCCTTCGAGGGCAGTTCCCTGCGGACGATCACCACCCTCGAGACCGTCACCGGGTCCGCACCACGTGCCGGCGGTCCGGGCGAGGACGCGAGCGCCGGGGAAACGCCATCCCTCGGCGGCATGCTGAAAGGCCTGCGTGGCAAGTTCGGCCGTCGCGGATCGAAGAAGGGGGATGGTGGCGAGAGCACCGCACCGGGTCCCGGTGGACGCAGGATGGCCTTCCGCTCGACGAACGAGATCCGCACCCTCAGCTCGGAAGTCGCCGCCGGCGATGTCGCGATTCCGGGCGGTTTCCAGCAGAAGACGCGGCGGCGCTGAGGCAACATCTGTTCCACGCAAGACGTGATCACGACCCCGTCTTCTCCCTTCTCTATTTCGCAACAGGAAGATCGGACCCGGTAGATTCATGAGATCTTCGGCTGAGACACGACCTCCGGCAAGAACGGGGAAAGCCCTCGAAAGGCATGCCATTCCACCACAAGAGCTTGGCTAAGCGCACCGGCACCTGCCAAACAGCGCAATGACGCGTCTGAGAATCCTATCCAGTCACGGACAGGCGGTCAGCGTCTCGTCCCTGAGGGTCGTCCCCCAACTCGCCACAAGGCAGGTCGGCAGGTGGCCGCGCACCAGGTAGTAGTAGCCGTTCCCCGGCGGCGGTGTTTGAGTGTCGGCCCAGGATCTGGCCGCAATCTTGGAGGCCAGGCAGTCGGTCCAGATGAACGACGCCAGCGCCAGAAGATCGCTCACCTTCCCGCGGGCCAGGTCGTACCGGTCGGTCAGCGGGGTCTCATCCCACATCAGCGTCACCCGGTCTGCCGCGAAGCGGAGCCCGGTGGCCTCCTCCGGCGGGAACCCCGACTCCGCACAATCGGGGTCGTTGCAGTCGGCGAGTTGGTCGCAGTCGTTGTCCTTGCCGTCGGTGCAGAGCTCCGTCTGGCCCCAGGCCACCTCCGGGTCCGAGTCGTCGCAGTCACCACCGTTGCAGGGCAGCACCCCGTCCTCGTCGCCGTCCGTCAGGCAGTTGCAGTCGATCCGGCTGAAGCGGAGCCCGCCCGATCCACTGGAATAGACCATCCCGTACGACTGCCCGTTCCATGCCAGGCGGGGCAGCCACGCGCCAGGCACGATGAATTCGGTCTCGAGCAACTCCCCAGACGCGGAGATCCGTGAAACCATCACCGCACTCCCCTGCTCCAGTCTGACCCAGGCGAGCATGAACTCCAGGCCGTTCCAGACCAACGACTTCTCGGGTCCGATGTCATTCTCGCCAAAGGTGATCTGTACCTCCCCGGGCGGCGTCAGCAGCTCCCCATCGGCATCGAGCAGGGCGAACCAGGCCTGCCGCACACCGCTCCGGTCATCGTTCCAGGAGATCGCATAGCCCTCTCCCGGCTCGGTCGCGACGATCTCCGGATCAAACGCAAAGGTCTCCTCCGGAAAAGCAGAGTGGTCGGTGATCATCTTCTC
>JANTFM010000410.1 GCA_024763475.1 Acidobacteriota bacterium
CCCTGCGCACTCGGGACCCCACCGATCTCTCGCACTTTCGGCACCCCCCCGGCCCCCCGCGCACTCGGGACCCCACCGATCTCTCGCACCTTCGGCACCCCCTCGGCCCCTTGCGCACTCGGGACTCCGCCGATCTCTCGCACTCTTGATCTGTGTGCTCTCCTTCCTCGCGACGGTACCCGCGGTTCTCGCCGAGGACGCGGCGTGGGTGCGCACGGAGTTCAACCGGCGGCTGGGGCTGGGCATCCGTGAGCTGAGCGCAGGGGATGTCCGGAGCGCGGAAGCCGATCTGTGCTGGGCTGCGCGCCGGGGCCTCAACTCCGCCCGCGCCAACCTCTTCTGCGGGCGGGCGCTGCTCGGCCTGCGGCGCCCGGACGATGCGATCCCGTTTCTTGAGCTCTCGACGGAGCTGTCGCCAACAACTCTGGGAAGCTGGATCAGCCTGGGAGACGCCTTCCTCGCCGGGGGGCGGCTGGACCGCGCCCGAGCGGCGTACTTCAAGGCGCTAGAGCTGCGCACAGACCACTCTCCCGCCTATGACGGCCTCGCGCGGCTCGCCTTCCAATCGGGTGACGAGGCCCTGGCGATCGAGAACTTCGACAAGGCCCTCGAGGCCAACCCCACCGACGCGCGCGCACGCCTCCACCGAGGTCAACTCCATCTCGACAGGGGCCGATACGATCGTGCCCTCGAGGACATTCGCGAGGCGGCGCGGCTGCGGCCGGACGACGCGGAAGTCATGCTCGGCTTCTCCCGCGTCCTCCTGTTGAACGGCCTGTCCAACCAGTCGCTCTCTGCCGCGCGCAAGGCCGAGAAGCTGCAGCCGATGTCCGCGCGGGTCTCCGCTCATATCGCAAAGATCTTCTTCTCGCTCAAGGCCTACCGAGAGACAGAGGAGATGGCTCGCCTGGCCCTCGGCCGCGACCCCGACCTGGTGGATGCACGCCTCGTCCTCGCGGAGCTTCTCGGACGCACGAAGCGTCTTGAGGCGGCGATTGAGATCCTCGTCCCTCCGCATCCCGAGCTGCTGGGAACGAGAGAACTCGGCCTGCTCGCCGACGCGAGAACGCGCTGGCAAGCCCGGCACAAGGCGCTCGTAGCCTTGGATGAACGCGCCCGGGGAAAAGACGCCACCCCTCAGGAGCGACTCTCGCTCGCGGAGGCGCTCGTGGAAAGCGGCAGCAGGGATCGGGCTGCCGAACTCGCCATGAACGCTGCGACCCCGGACGAGACGGCTCCCGGAGAGCTCCGGCGCGCCGCAGCGATCCTGCTCAAGGCGGATCGCATCGTGGAGGCCTCTCGACTGCTCGAACGCCTTGACGCGCAGGGAGCCGCCAGCGCGACGGACCTGACCCGACTCGGCGAATCCCTCGAGCTGAGCGGCGCCGCGAGCGACGCCGAATCCGTCTACAGAAGAGCAATCGCCCGCGACGACTCGGCCTCCGGAGCCTACGGGGGCTTGGCAAGGATCGCCTTCGCCCGGGGAGACAAGACGGAGACGATCCGTGCTCTCGTGGCGTTCCTGGCCAGCAACCCCCCTGCCGCCAACGCCCTTCGGGCGACGGAAGCCCTTGCGCGGCTCAGCCCGCCGATTGCTGAAGACCCGGCAGCGCCTCCACCGGAGGAGAAGTGATGAAGCGCCGAATCCTCCTGCTCTTCGCGGCAATCGCCGCCGCATCCCCCCTGCTCGCCCAGGACCTGAACGAGCGCCGGGGCTTCCGGGTGAAGATCACGACACCCTCGAGCGGCGCGATCGTCGCCGGCCCGACCATGATCCGAGCCGAGGTCGAGAGCCCGCGCGAAGGCGACATCAAGTCCGTGCGTTTCCTGGTCAACGACAAGGTGCTGCTGATCGACACCGAGGCTCCCTATCAGGTCGAGTACGACTTCGGCCATTCGGATCAGCAGCACGTGATTCGCGTCATCGCCGAGCATGTTGACGGACCGAAAGTCTCGGACTTCGTCATCACCCGCACGCTGGACCTCAAGTACTTCGTCAACGTGCAGCGGGTGATCCTCAATGTCTCCGTCCGCGACGGTCATCGCCGGGTCGTCACGGGACTCGGCGCCGAGGACTTCGCCGTCTCGGAAGACGGTAAGACCCAACGGATCGTCCAGGTCTCCACGGAGACCCGGCCGATCCTCGTCGGCATGCTCGTCGACAGCTCGGGTTCGATGCGCGACCGGATGGATGAGGCCCGGGACGGAGCCTGCGCCTTCATGGACACCCTCCGTGAGGAGGACCGCGCCTTCGTCATCGACTTCGACGAGAGGGTCTACTTGATCGAAGAAACAACCCACGACTTCGAGAAGGCCTGCAAGTCCCTGTCCACCGCGGAGCCGGTCGGAGGCACGGCGCTCTACGATGCGCTACACGCGGCCTTCCGCGTGATCTACGAACCCAAGGCCGAGCGGAGGGCCTTCGTGATCCTCTCCGATGGCGATGACTCCGAGTCCCGCATCACGCTGGACGGGCTGATCGAGGAGGCGCGTCTCGCGGACGTGACGATCTACGCGATCGGCCTCGGCAGCAGCGGTCTGAGCAGCGGCCGGAGCGCCCTCAAGCGCCTCGCGCGCGAGACCGGCGGCCGCGCCTTCTTCATCAAGAAGGCAGAAGACCTGGCCAGCACCTACGCCATCATCGCCGAGGAGCTGCGCACCCTCTACCAGCTCGTCTACGCCTCCGACAACGAGACCTTCGATGGACGCTTCATGAAGGTCCGCGTGAAAGTCGAGGGCGGCGAGAAGCTCGACATCCAACATCGGAGAGGCTACTTCGCAACGGCGCGCTAGACGCCGGGGCTCGGCATCAGGTCCTCGAGGGGGACGGGAGCCTGCTCCGGGAGGGGCAGCATGCGGGCGACAATCTGTAGCGGTCCACCAGACCAGACGAGGCGTGCGATGCGGAGACGGGCCAGGCCCGCGCGGAAGAGCGTCAGTTTCCAGGTTCCCGCGGGGATCTGCTCGGCTGACGCGATGCCCTCGTCGCTGGTGGACAGCTCGACGGGGTCCGCCCGGTGCTCCAGGGGATCGAGACGGCAGCGGACGCCGGAGAGCGGCGCACCGGACGCATCGACGACACGGAGTTCCAGCGCCGAGGATCCCTCGGCGGCTGCGAGGGCGATGGCCTGGCCGAGTTCGTTCCCCGGAGCGAGGACCAGGTCGGCGACGGCCCGATAGGGCGGCCGCACAGGAAGCCCCTTGAGGAGGCCGCGCAGGTAGCCCTCCGCGTCCACGACGATGTCGTACCTTCCTGCAGGAAGGCCGTTCAGGGCGAGACTCCCACGTTCGTTGGTCGAGGTCAGACCCAGGACCAACGGGGC
>JANTFM010000411.1 GCA_024763475.1 Acidobacteriota bacterium
GATCCTCCTGTGCTCCTTCCTCATCGATCACCTGCTTCGAGAGCACTATTCCCCCACCCTGGCGTTCTTCGTCGGCCTGATCCTGCCATCCATCGCAATCCCCTGGCGGATGATGGAGCAGCGGGGCATGCGGCTGGCCTGGGCGCTTCCGGGCGTGCTCCTGACGGTCGGCGTGACCTGGATCATGCCGGAGCAAGCCGCCGCCTCGGACAACCTGCTCCTGGCGACCGCATCCGGAGCGATCGCGATCTCCGCGATGATCCTGCCGGGTCTCAGCGGCTCCTACGTGCTGCTGGTGATGGGTCAGTACCAGAATGTCCTCGCCAAGCTGACGAGCTTTCAACGATCCCTCGCGCAAGGCCGCATCGACTTCGAGGCCTTGGCCTGGCTCTCCGCCCTCGGCGTGGGACTCGTCGTCGGCATCGTCCTCTTCGCGCGCCTGCTGCACTTCCTCCTGGCGCACTTCCGCTCGGCGACGATGGCCTTCCTGATCGGACTGCTCCTCGGCAGCCTCTGGGTCTTGTGGCCCTTCAAGGACATCGCCGCGGGAGCCGAGATCGCCGGTCGGGATGGCGAGGTCAAGAACGAGATCCGCATTGCGACCGCGCCCAATCGCCTCCCCAAGACGCCCACCGAGGCCGGGATCGCCGCAGGCGCCCTCGCCGTCGGCCTCGTTGCCTCTGTGGGAATGATCAAGTTAGGGGCGCGGGACGACTGATAGCGGCCAGAAACGTCAGCTGCCAACGGAAGCCAAGACCCTCGCCAAGAGTGCTCCAGTCCAGAGTATTCACGAAGATTCGAGGCTAGCAGCCCGTGGAAAAAACACACCTCGCACCTAGGGTGTACCACGGGACATGGTGAACCGGAATCTAGTTCGCACGCTCTGTGACCGAGAAGCGACTGCCACTCATTGCGCCTGAAGGCCGCTGCGTCCTCTCATTCTGCTCGCCAGACGACCTCTTAGAGTTGGTCCACAACATCACACGAGACGCGAGCGGACAGATCCAACTCGCGGAACCCGTAACGAGCCACGCACTCAGGGACGCCTACTTGCTACGTTCCTTCGTGGACGAGGCCACTGCGTAGAGTCAGCTCGAGGGCGCGGCATAGAAACCGCGATCGAGAAGCTCCAGAAAGATGTCCGGGAAAAGTTGGAGGAAGCAAGACGTCTTCACTCAAGCCATCTGCGGCGTACAATCACAGGCAGGTCGCCTTGTTGATGCACGCCCCGAAGAACCCAACTGCGGAATTCACGGCCAGATCGCACGGCATGAGCCACAACATCAACAGGCAAACGGCAAGATCAGAACTCAAGCACTTGTCGGAACGTGGACTCTTGGAGCACATCTTCAAGGAAGACGAGACATCGTCTCACCAGTGCCATCCTTCGCGGCTGTTCTGGGCAACAGTAGCCGAATGGAGCAATCCGCAAGTTCAAGGCCAAGTGGTTGATGTGAATGTGTTTATTGGTCGGGGTGAATGGATTTGAACCATCGACCCCTTGCTCCCGAAGCAAGTGCGCTACCAGGCTGCGCTACACCCCGACCTGTTGGACTCGCGCCCGCTGGCCCTGTCGCACCTCGGGATGGCGGCGGGGCCGCTCACTTCAGAAAACGAGCGAGGGCGCGAGGCAGGAAGGTAGCCGACAAGTGGTCGCGTGTCAACGCGTGAGGCGCATTTTCGAGCCCGCCATGACGGCACGCCGGATCAGGATCCGTTGGGAGCTTCCGGGTAGCCGAAGCGGCCGATCAGCGGGACGAACGAGGCGGGGCCATGGTCCGTTTCGACGGGCTTTCCGTCCTCGCCGCGGGTGACCACCACGAGCCGCTGCTGATCCTCGGAGATCGCTTTGGGAAGCACCAGGCGGGCACCTGGCGCCAACTGGCGCACGAGGGCGGGAGGAATGGTCGGACCAGCGGCCGTCACGACGATCCCTTTGTAGGGCGCCATGGCGGCCCAGCCGTAGGTGCCGTCGAAATGCGACACGCTGGCGCCGAGGTAGCCGAGGACGCGCAGACGCTCGGCGGCGGAGCGGGCGAGCTCGGCATGCCGCTCAACCGTGTAGACGATCAGCCCCATCTCCACGAGGACGGCGGCCTGGTACCCACAGCCGGAGCCGATCTCGAGCACGCGGCAGCCACTCTCGACCTCGAGAAGCTCGGCGAGGCGCGCGACCGTCCAGGGCTGGCTGATCGTCTGCCCCTGGCCGATGGGAAGGCGATGATCGGAGTAGGCCTTCGAGATCATCGCCTCCGGCACGAAGCGGTGCCGCTCAACCCGTCCCATGGCGGCCAGCACGCGCTCGTCTGCGATGCCCTGGTCGCGCAAGCGCTCGACCATCTGAGCTCGCGCACGCTCGGCGGAGTTTCCGGACCTCACGAGCCACGACGTCCGGGCAAATCCCACGTCTCCAGCATGGGCAGCACCCGGTGGAAGGTCAGGTCGGCATGCAGCGGACTCACCGAGATGAAGCCTTGTTCGACGGCGTCGTGATCCGCCCGAGGATCGCGATACCACTCCTCGGGCGCCATGCCGATCCAGTAGTACTCGCGCCCCATCGGGTCCTGGCGCGTGATGAGACCCTCGCGGTAGACCCTCCGTCCCTGCCTCGTGATCCGGAAATGCTCCGCACCCGAGGGAACGTTCACGTTGAGGAAGGCTCCTTCCGGGAGCGGATTGTCCAGCAGCCGCCGCGCCAGGGTGCACGCCAGCCGGGCTACGGATGCGCTCTCCTCGAGTCCTGCGCCGAACGGTTGCGAGACCGAGAGGCTGGCGGCGCCGAGAATGCGGCCCTCCATCGCTCCCGCCACGGTCCCCGAGTAGGTGACATCGTCTCCGAGATTGTAGCCGGCGTTGATGCCCGAGAGGACGAGGTCCGGCGCCGATTCCATCAGATGGAAGAACGCGAGATTCACGCAGTCGGTCGGCGTGCCCTCGACCGCATACCAGCGCTCCTCGACCTTCTGCACGCGCAGGGGTGTCCTGAGGGTCATCGCGTGTGAGGCGCCGGACTGCTCGCGGTCGGGCGCCACGACGGTGACCTCACCGATTTCTCGGGCGGCATCCGCCAGCGCACGGAGCGCGGGTGCCCGCACGCCGTCGTCATTCGTCACCAGGATCTTGATTGCGTCGTCGCTCATCAGTGCTCGGAACTTCCCTGCTATTGGCGCTGCAGAGTAGAGGCCGAACGGCATCCGCGTCAATCCCTGCCGTTGTTCCGCGCCGGGGCTCAGGTGTCCTTTTCGGCGAAGGATCTGCGCCGCTGGCAAGGTCTTCAGCAAGCGCAGCCCAACCGCCGGCCGACGACGCCATCCCGGGAGTG
>JANTFM010000412.1 GCA_024763475.1 Acidobacteriota bacterium
TTTACGCTTTGCGCGAATCGGAATCGGTGCTGGCACCGTTTCCCCGAAGCGGGATGTGTGTGGCTTTGTGCAGCCCACCCATCGGATTCGATCTGTCCTAGTCGAAACATGCCAAGACCAGAACGTATCTGCATTGAAGGCGGCGCGTGTCCCGTGCACTCATGATTCGCGTGTAACCCCAAGTGCACGAGTCCCCTGTTGCCCGGGAAGCATCATCCTGGTCCCGCGCGGTGAATAGTGGCATACACGGCGAATTATGGATATAATCCCCGCATATGTTGCGTGTATTAACGAGGCGAAATGGTGTATATACACGAGCGGCCAGGATGGCCAGACCTGAAATGGGATGACGAGGCGTTGGCCGGAACGTTGGCTGCGGTGCGTCATAGGCAGGGTCGTCACTTGGGGAGAATGGAGGCCCTGCGATTCGACCTGCGCACGGAGGCCACTCTCACCGCCCTGACGGACGAGGTCGTTACATCCTCGGCCATCGAAGGCGAAATCCTGGATTCGAGTGAGGTTCGTTCATCGATTGCTCTCAAGCTCGGCCTGGATGTCGCAGGCCTGCCCAAGGCTGGTCGAGCGGTCGAGGGCATCGTGGAGATGATGCTCGATGCCACTCGCAACTACGAAGAGTCGCTGACTCGAGAGCGCCTATTCAACTGGCACGCCTCGCTATTCCCGACCGGACGAAGCGGCATGCGTCGGATAACGGTTGGTGCCTGGCGACCCAGCGAGGTTGGTCCGATGCAGGTCGTCTCCGGAGCGATCGGCAGAGAACGAGTGCACTTCGAGGCGCCGGATGCAGGTCGTCTTGACATCGAGATGAACCGTTTCCTGGACTGGTTCAATCGGCCTGGGGGAATCGACTCAGTGCTCAAGGCTGGCGTTGCGCATTTCTGGTTCGTGACCGTTCACCCGTTCGAAGACGGCAACGGCCGCATCGCGAGGGCGATCACCGACATGGCACTCGCTCAGGCCGATAGCACCAAGAATCGCTTCTATAGCATGTCTTCCGCTATCGAAGTCGAGCGCAATACGTACTACCTGCAGCTTGAGTCGGCACAGCGCGGCTCCGTCGACATCACAGCGTGGCTTGCGTGGTTCCTTGGATGTCTTGACCGTGCGATTGAGGCTGCGCACAAGTCGTTGGCTACGGTTCTTCACAAGGCAGAGCTTTGGCAGCGAATCAACTTCTCTCCCGTGAACGAGCGTCAGCGCATCGTGATCAACCGGATGCTGGACAACTTCAAGGGGCAACTGACAACATCGAAGTACGCCAAGCTTGCCAAGTGCTCGACCGACACGGCACTTCGCGATATCCGCGAACTGCTCGAACGAGGTGTACTCGTCAGGAACCCCGGTGGCGGTCGCAGTACGAGCTACCGCGTTGTAGGGCTAGGCGAACTAGCTGATTGAGGAGCGGGCTGTATGAGTTGAACGGACCTCGCGGAGTGCTTCGGAAGTTCGAGAAGAGTCCGTACCGGGGAGCCAATCTCCCCGTCTTCGATAACGTCGATTTCTGGGTAACAGCGCTCGGGGTGACTCGGCCGAGCTGCCGCGTATCGGCGGGCCAGAGGGAGATCGACTGTCGTCTCGCGATGCCGGGAGAGCCGGTCGGCGCGCTGGCGAGGACCAGAGCGGACAAGCGATCGCTCACGGGCTCTCTGGCTGCGCATGGAGAGCCGAAGAGTACCTCGCCGCGAGCGTGTGGCGGAGAGCTCCCCGACAGGTTGCCAGGATCCGCGTGGCACGGCTGAGCGGGAAGGCGGCACTGACCCCCGTCGAAGCAGGCCAAGGCGGCGTAACAACGATCGCCGTGGGTTGGGTCGTCCCCGAGGGCGACACCGAATGCGAATGCGGCCATGCCGGCGATGACGATCAGAATCATCGTGAGTGTCCGTGTTCTTTTCATGGTCGAAATCCTCCTTTGAAGGCCTCGCTGTCGGTTCATCCTCAGTCGATCGGTGCGCAGGTGCCGTTGCCACAAGTGGTGCCGGCATCGCGGGGCTGGGGAGGCGACCATTCGAGGCAGTCATCGGGGTCGTAGTCGCCGCTTTCGTGATAGAGCGTGTCGGAAAGGCACTCGCGAGCGCCTTCAGGCGACCATTGATTGACGCATTGGGAGGCGATCGTGGCGGCTGGATCGCCGAAATAGACGCGGTTCAGGATCTGCCACTTGTTCCGGGGGGATCAGGGACAAACGGTGAGGGTGTCGTCTCGTCGTGGGGAGCCCCAGCTCCCGGCGTCGGGTCCGCGCCAGGCACGAACAAGGTAGTAGAAACCAGCCGCGTCACCCGGTAACTCCTCGTCCGTGACGCGGGTCTCGGGCTGTCTGCAGGAAAACGCCGCGGCGGCCGCGAACTCTCCCTGGGCGAGCAGGGTGCTCAGGTCTCCCCGGGCCACGTCGTAGGCGGTGGCGTTTTCCGCGGAGGGCCAGTCGAGGCGGCTCTTGCTGCCGGGCTGCCAGGCGAGACCCTCCACCGGGCCGGGCGATACGACCCATCGGTAGAAGCCGTTGTAGTAGGTGGAGAGGAAGATTGCACCGGGAAGGCGGGGATCTTCGTAGAGTCCGCCGGGGAAGGCATGAGGCACGGCGAGGTTCGCGGTGGCGTCGCGCCAGTGAACTCCGTCGTCGAAGGACTCCCAGAGCCGGCCGGGAATCCCGGGGCAGGTCGCGTCGGAGGAAAAACCACCCACCAGCAGGTGCCCGGCCTGGTCCGGGAGATAAGCCATGCTCTGGGCCACCGCGCACTCGAAGGGCGGGGTGCGGTCGGCCCAGGCCGCGCCACCGTCGCTCGAGACCCAGACGTGGCTGGAGAAGTGCCGCTCGTCGGGGGGGCCGATCGAGGCGTTGTCGGTGTCGATCATGGTCACGACGGCGAGGTGGCCGGTGAAGGGGTCCCTGCTCAATCTGGTGGATCTCTCCTCCGCGGGAGCGGGAGGGTCGGTAAGCTGAACCCAGTCCGAGGCGTCATCCACCCGGTGATAGAAGCCATCGAGATCCGAGCCGTCCGCTTCGCAGGACGCGTAGACTTCACCCGGGGTGTCGGGATCGGGAAAAACCCGCACTATCACGCCGGGACAGGGCAGCAGACCGTAGAGCGAGAACGTCTCGCCGTGATCGGTAGAGCGGAAAACATTGGAGATTCCGCTGGCGTAGAGCGCTCCACCGGCCCCCTGGGCAAGGGTATAGGTGCGTCCCGTCCCCACCACCTCCGACCAGCTCTCTCCACGGTCCGTCGAGCGCTGGATGATATCGCCGCCGAGCAACACGACGTCGGGCATCGTCCTGTCGGAGAGGAGGGGCAGGAAAGCG
>JANTFM010000413.1 GCA_024763475.1 Acidobacteriota bacterium
TTTCCGCTGGTTCTTCTATTCCGCAGGGCCACCGTGGAACAACACGCGCAACTCGCTGAGAGCGATCCGCGAGCAGCAGAATGAATTCCTCGTGCGCTGGCAACACGTGCTCTCCTTCTTCCTGATCTACGCCTCGATCGACGGCTTCGACCCCGCGGAGGAGCTGCCGGCCCCGGACGGCCGCGTGCCGGAGATCCAGGGGGCGGGGAAGGGGTATCGCCCCGCCGCGGAGCGCTCGAGGATGGACCGCTGGATCCTCTCGGAGACGGCCATCTCCCTCAAGAAGGTGACGGCCGCACTGGACGCCTACCGTTCCTATGATGCGGCGGGTGTTCTCAAGGATTTCGTGGACGCGCTCTCGAACTGGTACGTGCGCCGCAGCCGCTCCCGCTTCTGGGCCCGCGGCTTCGAGCAGGACAAGCGGGACGCGTACTGGACTCTCTGGCAGGTGCTGACCCAGCTCTCGTTGATGACGGCACCCTTCGTGCCCTACTTTGCCGACCACGTCTGGCGGACCCTGGTCATCGGGGCCTGGCCTGAGGCGCAGCCGGAGAGCGTGCATCTGGCGACCTGGCCGAAGCTGAACGAGGCGTGGATCGACGAGGAGCTCTCTCGGTCGATGGCCCTCGCCCGCGAGATGGTCTCCCTCGGCCTGTCCGCGCGTGCCGCGGAGAAGATCCGCGTGCGTCAGCCGCTGGGGCGCCTGATGGTCTTCCTTGCCGAGACTCGCGTGGACGCCGATGTAACCGAGCTGGCGCAGATCGTCGCTGACGAGCTCAACGTCAAGGAGGTCGTCTTCGGCGAGAACCCCGACGAGTACGTGCACTGGAAGATGCAGCCCAACTTCCGCGCCATCGGGCCGCGCTATGGCAAGCTCGTGCCGAAGATCAAGCAAGCCCTGGCCGAGGCGGATGCTGCCGCGTTGCGGCACCAGATCGACGCGGAAGGCGAGATCCGCCTCGAGGTCGCGGGGCAGGAGGTTCAGCTCTCGGCGGAGGAGATTGCCATCACTCTTGCGGCGCGGGAGAACTACGTGGCAGCCTCCTCGCCCCGGGTCGTCGTCGTGCTTGAGACGGCCATCACCGAGGAGCTGGCCCTCGAGGGCCTGGCGCGGGAGCTGATCAATCGCATCCAGGGCCTGCGCAAGGAGATCGATCTCGACTACGCGGACCGGATTCGAGTGAGCGTGCAGGCGGATGAGGCGATCCTCGCGGCGCTCGAGCCCCACGGGGAGCTGATCGAGGGCGAGACCCTGGCGGATGCGCTCAGCGCCGGCCCGCCGTCCAGGGGCGCCACGATCAAAGAGACCGTCATCGAGGGATTCGAGGTCGTCCTCGGTCTCGAGAAGGTCTAGGGCCATGGCGACGGGCACGCGGTGGAAGAGCCATGGCGAGGCCGGCAGCTTCGCGCAGATCGGGCGTGGCGCTCGGGTCGATGGAAAGCTCAAGGGCGCGGGTCTCGTCGTGACCTGTGGCCGGCTCGAGGGCGAGATCGACCTCGACGGGGTTCTCGTCGTGGCGGCCGAGGGCCAGGTGGACGTGCTCAAGGGCCGTATGAGGACTCTGTCCGTCGAGGGCGAGGTCCGCGGCTTGTTCCGGGTCGGGGAATCCCTCGAACTCAAGCCCGGGGGCGTCTTCGAGGGTGAGGTCGAGACCGCTCGCCTCCATGCAGCTCCCAGCAGCCGGCTGGACGCCACCGTGCGGATCGGAGCCGAGCCCGCCTGAGTTGTCACGACCCGGGGGCCTTGCGATCTGGGATCCTGCGATGCGGGATCTTGTTGTCCGGGACTCTGGGACTCGGGGCCTGGCGTTGCGGGATTCTGCGCTTCGGGACCTCGTTGATCGGGACTCTGGGACTCTGGCCTTGTGATTCGGGATCCTGGGGCTTGGGGCCATATCTTGCGAGCTGGCCGCAGATACGGGTGAGCCTGCGCGCTGCGGAACCACCCCGGGACACTCGAAGGCAAGTCCGGCTCATTTCAAACATCCGACCAAACTCAAGCTGCGCGGCCTTTGTCCGATAGGCCTGTCAAGTGATCTGCCCGCGGGAGGGCTGATCGCAGGTGGAGAGTTGGATGGATTCTGTGGCAAGACTGCTCCTCGTAGATGACGACCCCTTCGCACTCGAGACCCTCTCCGAGGCCCTCGGCAAGGCGAACTTCGAGACCGACGTGGTTCCCAACGGAGCGGCGGCGCTGCAGAAGATCGAGCAGGAGAGCTACGATCTGCTGATCACGGCGCTGAGCATGGAGCCGATGGACGGGATCACTCTTCTCGGCCGGGCCCGGGAAATTGAGCCCACTCTGCCCTCCATCGTCGTCGCTGCGGACCCCTCTCAAGAGGGAGCCGTCAAGGCCATGCGGGCCGGTGCTCTCGACTACCTCGCCAAACCCTTCCACGTCGACGACCTGGCCAGCGCCGCGCGGCGCTGCCTCGCCCGCGCCCGCACCACCCAGGGAGACGATGACGCCAAGATCGAGGACACCCGCAGCCGGGCGGGCGCCGGCGAGTTCGAAGAGTTGATCGGCAGCAACCCCCGCATGCAACGGATCTACAGCTTGATCCGCACGGTCGCGCCCGCAGGCAGCACCGTGCTGATCACGGGCGAATCCGGCACCGGCAAGGAGCGCATCGCCGCTGCGGTGCATCGTCGCTCGAAACGCTCCGACAAGCCCTTCGTGCGCGTCAATTGCTCCGCCTTCGCCGAGGGCGTGCTCGAGAGCGAGCTGTTCGGCCATGAGCAGGGCGCCTTCACCGGCGCGGTCAAGGCCCGCATGGGCGTCTTCCGGAAGGCGGACGGCGGAACCCTTTTCCTCGACGAGATCGGCGACCTGCCGATGGCGACGCAGGTCAAGCTGCTCCGCGTGATCCAGGAGCGCGAACTGCAGCCGGTCGGCGGCGACAGCGCCGTGCCCGTGGACGTCCGCCTGATCGCGGCCACCAACCACGACCTGAGCGCAGACGTGAGAGACGGTTGCTTCCGCGAGGATCTTTTCTTCCGCCTGAACGTCATCCCGGTCCACCTCCCGCCGTTGCGCGAGCGGCCCGACGATATCCCACACCTCGCGGAACACTTCCTGGAGAAGTACTGCGCGCTTTGCTCGAAGGAGGTCCGTGGCTTCACCGAGCGGGCCTTCTCGATGATGGAGCGCTACGTCTGGCCCGGAAACGTCCGCGAGCTCGAGAACGCCATCGAGCGCGCCGTCGTTCTCTCCCAGGAAGAAATCATCGACCTGAGCGATCTCCCCGCCGAAATCCGTGGCACCGCCGGCACGATCGACGGCAGCTTCCAGCTCAACACCGTCAAGCTCTCC
>JANTFM010000414.1 GCA_024763475.1 Acidobacteriota bacterium
CTGGATCATGGCCTCGACCTGTTCCCTCTCCGCGAGTTCAAGTTCCTCCCGGGGAGGCGGCGCGTCGAGCGTCTCACGGGCCGTCTTCGCCAAGGCGTAGCAGACGACGGCCACGGCATGGGCAAGATTGAGCGAAGGATGGGCCGGGTCCGACGGAATCCAGATCGTGCGCTGACAGCGATCGATCTCCGGAGTGCTCAGACCGTGGGCCTCCCGGCCAAAGACGAGAGCGGTCTCCCCCGGAGAGGACCAGGGTCGCAACTCGCCGAAGGCCTCCTCCGCTAACAAGCCTGTGCCTCGCTTCCTGCCGAGCCGGCGCGAGGTCCCGATGACCATCTTGCACCCGGCAACCGCCTCGTCGAGTGTCGCGTGATGCTCTGCATGCTGCAGGACGTCGGCGGCCTCTTCCCGGGCGAACCAGCGCGACTCCTCGGAGCTCGGGTCTGCCTTTCCTCCAACGAGCGCCAGGCGGCGCAGGCCGAAGTTGCTCATCGCCCGTGCGACCTGCCCAAGATTGCCGTTGTAGGTCGGATCAACGATGACGATCTTCAGGCGGCGAAAGTTCCTCTCGAGGGACTCCATCAGACAAAGTCTTCCAGTGCGAGCGTCGGGAAAAGACCATCCCGCGCTTCGCAGAGGGCCACGAAGTGCTCGTCAAAGGAAGCGTCTCTCAACATCTGGTCGATCCGATTGAAGCGCTGCACATGCTCGATGAAACGCTTGCTCGCGTAATCTACCGCCGTTCCCGTGCTCATCAGGAAAGGCCAGTCACTCGACTGGGCCAGCATCATCTCGCGTGCGAGTTGGGCCAGGAGACGGTCTTCTTCCGGGGACGCTCCCAGGTGATCTCTCAGTTGCAGGAAGAAGCGCTCCCCGATGCCGATCAGGTGCGGCATACACCACTCGTTCGCCGGTCCCAACCAGACATCGAAGTACCCCCCCGCACCCCAGGTACAGGGCTCGAGCGACACCACTTGATGCCGCGGCTCGGCGGCGAGTACATCGGAGGGCGACATCGTGTCCAGCAGATCGGTATCGTAGGCGATCTTCCGGCAGAGGGACTCGAGAAACCACGGCCCCTCGAACCACCAGTGGCCGAAGAGCTCCGCATCGTAGGGACTGGTGATTACCGGCGGCCGCCCCAGGCTCTCGCCGAGGGTCCTGGCTTCCTTCACACGTTCATCGAAAAAATGTCCCGCGTGGTCGTGGGCCCGCTGAAGCGCCATGCCGGGATGGTATGGCTCTCGGTGATCGCCGTCCCGGCTCGTAATGCGGTAGTACTTCAAGCCGGTGAACATCCGGGTCCCGTCAGGGTCGATGTAGTCCCTCACATAGTCCAGCGGGAGGTCCCACCCCAGGTCCCGGTAGAACTCGCGATAGACGGTATCGCCCGGATAGCCTCCCTCCGATGACCACACTTGGCGAGCGGGCTCGAGATCTCGCGCGAATGCGGCAACCCCGTATTGGGTATAGACCGGCGCATGAACACCAAAGACAGGACGAGGACTGGCATTCTCCAGTCCATGGGCATCCACGATGAACCACTTGAGATCCGCTTCGGCGAGATAACGGTCCACCGGCGGAGCATAGGCACACTCGGGCAACCAGATCCCCCGCGGCGCGCGACCAAAGAGCCGCGTGTGCTCCCGTACAGCCGTTCGGATATGGCCTCGTGCGAGGCTTGGCCGATCCATCAGCATCGGCAGCAGGGGATGCGTGCCCGCGCAAGTCGCCAGTTCGAGGATTCCCACGCTTTCGAGGCGGGCGAGTTCCGCGAGGATCTCCCCACCCAGCTCGTCGCGATACAGCTCAAGCAGGCGTGTCAAGCGTTCCTGGTAGAAGTGGACGACCGGCCCCAGACCGGGGTCCTCCTTCGTTCGAAGCTCCTCCTTGTCGAGGAGGGAAAGCAGGCGCTCGAAGTACGCCACCGTTCGTCGAACGAGCAGCTCATCATCGAGCATCGCCGCAAGTGGCGGCGAGACATCGATGGTCAGCCTGGCCGGGACGCCATCAGCCTCGAGATGGCGACACGCCTCGATCAGCGGGAGATAGGTCTCTGCGATCGCCTCGTAGAGCCAGTGCTCCTCCATGAAGAAGGGCAACTCCGGATGCCTCACCCAGGGAAGATGAGCGTGGAGCATCAAGACGAGGGCGCCGCGTGAGATCATGAGTCGCTCTTGCCCTTCCGGGGCGAGAAGGGATGGGACGGAGAGGTTGGACCCCACTTGCCCGGAGATGAGGGTTGCTGAGCACCCCAGCGCTGGTGTGAACTGGGCCAATCCCCGGCAAGGTCTCTGTTGCGGGCCTTGGCCGCCGCGCGCCGGGCCGAGGGGCTCAAGGCAGGAGACATCGCGTTGACTCCGTCGACGCGCTCGGTGCCCGGGAGAGGCTTCGGAGTCGACGGCGCACCTGACAAGGCCGCCGGCGGGGCAACCGCTGCGAGAAGCTCAGGGGTCTTCTCAGGAGCGCTTTCTCCAGAACAGGCGGGGCCGGTCCGGCCGGCAGAGCGAGTCATCCAACCGGGCCCATCCATCGTCCGGGCTCCGTGCGCTCCCTGCGTTGCGGCGACCCGAATGCGCTGAAAGAGGCGATCCGCAGGCGACGATCCCCAGGGTGAGGCGTGATGACCGGGCAGCGCAGGGACTTCTCCGGCGAGGATCGCACGACGGTCGAGTTCAACCGGCAGGCTGATGAACTCGGGGTCCCGATCGTCCCCTGAAGGAGCCTCCGGGGGGAGGCGTACACTGCCGGAGCGCGCGAGAGTCTGGAAGAAGCCATCCTCCCGCGCGATACCGATCACGAGTCGCACCGTCATGGCCACCGGCTCCAGGAGCAGATGCCAGGTTCCACTGCGCCTTCCCAGAACGACATGGCAGATCACCCCGTCATTCTCATCCAGAGCCCTGAGGCAGAAACGATCCCACCCGGCCTTCTCCACCTGCTCGAGTGCTTCGTGGTCGTTGACGTCCCACGCGGCGACGAGATTCCCCGGGGACCGGACCCAACCGCGGACGATCGTCAGATGGTAACCGGGAGGCGGGGATCCGAGGGCCTCTTCGAAGACGATCTGGTGGGATCCAAGCTCGAAACGCGCCTGCTCGGAGGCGATCTGCCCCACTCTCCTCGAGGCCTCGATCGTCACACCCCGCGCAGCCACCCCGCTACTACGCCCCACCTTCTTCGTGGCGACACTCTTCTTGGCGACCTTCTTCTTCGCGACCTTCTGCTTCGCCACCTTCTTCTTCGCGACCTTCTGCTTCGCCACCTTCTTCTTCGCCACCTTCTTCTTAACCACCGTCTTC
>JANTFM010000415.1 GCA_024763475.1 Acidobacteriota bacterium
GCGGGCGGAACCTTCTGTTCGCCCGGTGTCGTGCGCAAGAAGAGCCTGCCACCGGTGCTTGTCGAGGGCCTGAACACCCAACAGAAAGTCGCCACCAGAAGAGGGTTTGGATTTCGTACTGCGCGCGCCTTCCAAAGCGCTATGTACCAGCAAATTGGCAGGCTACCAGAGGTTGAGGGCACCACGGATTCTGCCGAGGACCCGGAAAATGCTCTTCTCCGGCGGCAGTCCTTTGGCATCCCATGCCGCTCCAGCGCGTCAACACGTGGAGTCTGGGGTCCGCGGAAGGCCGTGGTCCCCTCGTGTGTCCGGAGATATAGTGCTGCCATCCCGTGAGCGGCGGGCCGAGTCAAAGGAGAGTGGTGGTGGCGAAAAGCAAGGTATCGGTTCTCAAAACCTCACCCGCCAGCGTTCTTGAGGACTATCACCGGCTGATGAATCTTGCCGGCTACCAGGATGTGATCGATCGCCGCCTCGATACCGCGTTGAAGATCAATATTTCCTGGCACTTCTTTTACCCCGCTTCGTCCACGGTGCCCTGGCAACTCGACGGCGTGATCTCTGCGATGAAGCAGGACGGATACGACCCCGATCTGATCCACGGGTGTCACAATCGCACCGTGGTGATCGACGCGCATCTCGGGGAGCGGGAGAACAAGCAGCTTGATGTCATCGAGGAGCACGGCCTGCGAAACGTGCATCTGTATGAAGGAGAAGAATGGATCCATATCCGCGATGCGGTTGGTGATCTTGCGGATCGCTTCATCTGCCTGAACGAGGTCTATCCCAAGGGCTTCCACATCCCCAAGCGATTCATCGGCGAGAACATCATTCATCTCCCGACGGTCAAGACCCACGTCTTCACGACCACCACCGGCGCGATGAAGAACGCCTTTGGCGGTTTGCTCAACGAACATCGGCACTGGACCCATCCGGTGATCCACGAGACCCTGATCGATCTCCTGATGATCCAGCAGAAGATCCATCCCGGCATATTCGCGGTGATGGATGGGACCTTCGCCGGTGACGGGCCCGGACCGCGTTGCATGGTGCCGACGGTCAAGAACATCCTGCTCGCCTCCGCGGACCAGGTGGCCATCGATGCCGCGGCGGCGCGCCTGATGGGTTTCGATCCGCTGAAGATCAAGTTCATTCGCTTGGCTCACGAGAAGGGGCTCGGCTGTGGCGACCCGCGGGAGATCGAGTTCGTTGGAGACGAGTCTGCCGCGGCGGAGCGTTGGAACTTCGCGGGACCCTTCAAGAAGATGACCTTCGCCTCCCGCATGCAGCACAAGATCTACTGGGGTCCGCTCAAGAAGCCGATCGAATGGTCCCTCAAGACGGTTCTGGCCCCCTGGGCCTATATCGCGAGCGTCCTCTATCACGACAGCTTCTGGTATCCGGTGATCGCACGAGAGAGGATGCGCGAGGCTCTCGAGAGCGACTGGGGACGCCTGTTTCGCGACTGGGGCAACGTCAAACGGGACGAACGCGGCTTTCCCGCGTTTGGAGAGCATCCCGCCAAGCTCGAGAAGACCGGCCTGAAGGCTTTCACGTCGTCGTTGCGCATCCTCGGGACCTGCATCAGGGAGGCTCCCGAGTTCGTCACCAAGAAGCGGAGGAAGCTCGCCTCCAAGCCCAAGGGCCTGCACGAGTCGTGATCCACGATCCGCGATGAGTTCCAAGCGCCTTGCTCTTGGACTGCTGGCCACGATCTCTCCGCTCGTGACGGCAACCCTCTTCTGGGAGAGTCTGTATTCCGAACTGCTTCTCGTGCTGGCGAGCGTTGTTTTTCCCTCGGCGCTGATGACGATCGCTCAGCCCTCCGGAGAGACTCGCTGCCGGGCGAGGGCTTGGTGTGCGCGTCTCCCGCTGCTCCTCGCGCTGCTCCTCTCACTGAGTTCTGGAGCGATCATTCTGAGCCACGGATACGAGCTCGGATGCGGCCTCCCGCTGCCTGCGGTGTTCGAAGTGCTCGGCCTGTGGCTGATCCCGCTGCCCGTGGTGGTGATCGCCTACCTGCGTGCATTTGATCACGAGATCCTGCCGGAGGACGCGCTCGAAGGCCTGCGGCACCGCTACGGGACGAAGAGATGATGCCGTTCGACCGGCCATGGGTTGCCCTTGGCGCGGGCTTCTATCTGCTCGTCGTGCTACTCATTGGGATCTGGGCGGCCTGGCGGACCCACTCGGCGAAGGACTTCTTTATTGCGGGCCAGAGGCTCGGAGTCGTCGTGACGGGAATCGCAACGATGTCTGCGGCCTTCTCGGGTTTCGTCTTCATCGGTGGCCCCGGCTTGAGCTACCGCCTGGGGCTGGTCGCATTGATGATTGCGATGCCCGCGAGCTTCACCGCAGCCCTGCTGACCTGGGTCCTCGGCAAACGCTTGCGGCTGCTCGCCGAAGTGCGGGATCTTCTGACCGTTCCGGACGCGATTCTCGCTCGTTACCGGTCGCGCTTGGCCTCGGGGCTGGCGGCCATCGCCATCGTGTTCGGCGCCGTCGGCTACCTGGGTGTGCAGTTGCTGGCGCTCGGCGTGACGATCGAGGCGGTGTTCGGAGCGGCGTCGCTGGTTCCCGGCGCGTCGCTTGCGCTCGCCATGGCGGGGGGGCTCGCCGTCGTGCTTTTCTACTCGGTGGCCGGGGGAATGGTCGCAGGTGTCTACACCGACCTCTTCCAGGGCGCTCTGATGATTCTCACGGCTGTGGCGGTATTTGCCTCGGCGTTGAGAGCTCCCGGAGGTGCCACGGAGATCGTCGCCTCGATCGTGGCTTCGGAGAGATTCGGCCCGGCCTTCCTCGATCCGCTCGGGGAGCACGGCGTCTTGTTGGCCTTCGGATTCTTCTTCGTCTTCGGTGTCGGGACGCTGGGCCAGCCGCACATGCTGCACAAGTTCTACATGCTGAAGAACCCGCGCGATCTGAAGTGGATGCCGTTAATCGTCGGGGGCTCGCAGGCGCTTTGCATCCTGCTCTGGGTCGGTGTGGGGCTGGCTGTCCCGGCGCTGGTGGCGCAAGGCCGGATGGCCGCCCTCGAGAATCCGGATCTCGCGTCGCCGCACTTCCTGCTCCATTTCGTGCCACAGATCGTCGCGGGCCTTGCCCTGGCCGGGGTGCTCGCGGCGATCATGTCGACCGTGGATTCCTTCGTGAACATCGGTGCGGCGGCTCTGGTGCGCGACCTTCCGCGAGCCCTCGGCTATTCGAGTCAGAGGGAACTCCTCTGGGGGCGGATCGCGACCGTCGGCCTGGCCTTGTCCGCGGCAGGGCTCGCCTGGGCCTTCTCCGACCTGAT
>JANTFM010000416.1 GCA_024763475.1 Acidobacteriota bacterium
TCCTGCTGGCCGCGTTGGCTGCCTGGAACGCAGGTCCGGCGATGGCAGAGGTGCTCATCGGCCTCGAGCAAGAGTCGCCGCGGGCCATGGAGCTTCTGCTCGTGAGTCCGAACGGTGCGTCGTCCGTGGTCGCCACCTTCGACAAGGGAGTGCAGCAGCTCCGGCTAAGCCTGCCCCATGGCTCCTATGAGCTGTATCTCGATGGTCGCTATAGCGGCGTCCAGATTTCGGTCCCCATGCAGACGCAAACCGCTCTCCCGGTTCCTCCGGAACGCGGTGCTCGACCGGGAGAAGCAAGTGCCCACCAACGCGAGGCCCTTCGCGAGAGAGAAGACGAGTAGCCATGCGCGATGACAGCAAGACATCCGGTCGGCCAGACCGGGTCGAGGATCTCGCGGGGGAGCTGGGCCTGCTTCGAGAACGGCTCAGCGACCGCCCGGAAGGCGAGCGAATCACGGCCCTGCGCGGCGCGCTCGACAAGGCGCTTGATGCCAGTTCCCCGCAGGAGGCGGGCGCACTCGCCGAAGGCCTGCGTGTCCATCTGGTCGCACAGGTTCGCGGTCGACAGCAGCGCTTGGAGCAGCTCGAAAAGCAGATCGGGGTCCTTGAAGCAAGAGCACAACTTGCCGACGAGTTCGCCCAGGCCGCCACGGAACGCGATGACGCGGTGGGGCAGCTCAAGCAGCTCGAGACGGCCAAGCTAAGGCAGGACGCCGCTCTCCAGAGTCTCGGCAAGGAGCGGGATGGGCTCGAGGCGCGGGTGCAGACACTTGAAGCGGAACTCGTCGAGCAGAAGCAGGCCGCTCAGGCCGCCAGCGCCCAAGCCGCCCAATCCGCCCGGGACGTCGAGGATGCCAGAGCGCAAGCCGCCCAAGCCGCCCGGGACGTCGAGGATGCCAGAGCGCAAGCCGCCCAAGCCGCCCGGGACGTCCAGGATGCCAAAGCGCAAGCCGCCCAGGACGCCCGGGACGCCCAGGACGCCCGGGATGCCAGTGCCCAAGCTGCGCAGGCCGCTCGTGCGGAAGGTCTCGCGGCGGCCAGCCAGGCCGCGGCACAGACTGCGTCCACCGCGTCATCTCAAGGCGCGCCGCCTCCGCTGCCTGGCGGTCCGGCTCGCACCACGCTGCTCCAGACCCTTCGGGGGGGGCTGCGCAACGCCGCGCTCGGCCAGGACGTCTCCCCCGAGTCGCTCGAGCTGCCCGATGATGTCGCACGCTTCTTCCAACTGGTCCAGCAGCTGTTGCGATTCGCCCTCGAGTTCGATCGCGGAGTCCAGGCATTCCTGATGGAGTTGCAGATTGGCCCCGCGATGGACACGATCCAGGTGCGAAGCTACCACCGCCAGGTCGAGCAGAGCTTCTGCGATTGCCTCGATGAGAAGGAGGGCTCGATCGAGAAACTCAAAGAGCTGCTCGATCGCAACCGGCGTTTCCTGATCCTGCTCAACGAGTCCTACCGTGCGGCGATCCCCCGCGGCGCGGAAACGCTCCTCGCGGAGCTATCTCCCGAGACGGTCCTCGGCAACACAAAGTCGAAGGGACTCCTCCGCCTGACCAACTACGAGGATGCCTACAAGGAGCTGAGTGGCCTCTACGATGATCTCCGGGGCCTCCCCCCCTCCGAGACCCTGACCAGGTACTTCACCGAAGTCTTCCAGGCGGAGCTCCGGAAGCGCGTGTAGGCGAAGAAAACTGCCGGCCCCGACCGAGGGAACGACGCGCGAGATCGAGGAGCCGTGCATGCCCGCCCCGACTGAGGGAACGACGCGCAGGATCGAAGAGCGGTGCATGCCCGCCCCGAACGAGGGGACGACGCGCGAGATCCAGGCACCCGGCACCTGGTTTCCCTGCACCGGCGTCCTCCCCGGGGGCAAGCGCCTTCGTTGCTCCGCCGTCCCTCGTCCCTAATTAGTAGTGTCCTGCGCCTCCATCTTTCGCACCAACCCGTTCTATCCGCCGAACTCCTCCGAGTCCTCATAGGACTGGCGCCTGTGCCCGGTGAACGAGAGGAGCTTACCGGCCAACAGGCCGGTGGCGAGAGCGATGACGATCGTAATGACGATCCCCAGGCCCTGGGCTTCTTTGTCGATCCCGCCGACGAGAAGCAAGGCTGCGAGTCCGCCCAGGAGTCCGGGAATGCCGTGCAGGTTGGAAACGCCGCAGGTGTCCACGAGCCGCAGGCCGCGCTGGAGCGTCTCCTGAATCACGGCAAAGCCGAAGGTGGAGGCGAAGCCGGCGACAGCGCCGACGCAGAAGGCGAGCGGCAGGGAGATCTGGTCGCAGGTGGACCCGATGGCGACGCCGCCGGCCAGGGTCGCGTTGGCGATGTCGGCAGCGTCGATGCTGCGGCGCAGGAGTACCGTGGCGAGGTAGGTGAGGAGGGTCGACCCGCAGAGAGCGAAGACGACGTTCATGACGGTTTTCGGGATCATCTCGGGAACGACCAGGGCGGCGCAGAAGCTGGGCCAGAAGACCCATAGCACCATGCTGCCCAGGAGCGAGAAGCGATCGCTGGTCTTGTCGCTTTCGATCGGGAGCTCGCGGTCTCCGTGGGTTGTCATGCTGACGGCGACGCCAAGCCCGAACAGCGCACCGAATGCGTGAATCACGATGGAGCCACCGGTGTCCACAAAGGCGTCGTGAGCGATGAGGCCCCAGCCCCCGTCCAGCAAAACCCATTCGTTCAACATGTAAGCAGGCAGGAAGAAAAGGGCCAAGACCATGTACTGCCACATCTTGAGACGCCCGAGCACCGCCCCGGCGCAGATCAGGAGGCTGGCGGCTGCGAACTCCGCGAGAATCAGGCTTTCCACTCCGGTCGCGGCGTGCCCGAAAACCCCGAGGGCTTTCAGCAGGACGTATCCGGGAATCGACACGGCCACCAGCATGTAGGTGGCGGTCAGGGCCGACAATCCGTAACCACGGACGAAGACCATCAGGAAGCCGAAGCCGAGCAACAACATCGCCATGATGTGAATGGCTCGGTTGTACATCTGGGCCTCGATGACCGAATCGAGATCACCGGCCGCGAGCACATTGCTCGAGAAAAGACCGCCGAGCAGAAAAAGACCGAGCACGGTCAGGAAAAGACGGGACATCTTGCTCATTCGCAGCTCTCCAGGAGGCGGGGGTCGTGTAGTGTAATCCGTCTAGCCCGGAATATGCATGAGCCCTTCGGCCGAAACAGCGTATATGCACACTGGCCGGGCCCTTTCGGGCCCTCGCACCCGTACTCGGCTCAAACAGCCTGCGGAGTACCATACAGGTACACCTCGGCTGTTTGAGCCGAC
>JANTFM010000417.1 GCA_024763475.1 Acidobacteriota bacterium
GGGGGTGCCCGGGCTGTCGGGGATCACCTCCTGCCACGGGTCGGTCGCCCCTGCGGTGTCGTAGATCGACAGGCCGGTCAGGGCGCCGTGGCGGTAGGCCATCGCGTACTCGGGGTGCTGGCGGCTGATCGAGGTGCCCGCCGGGAAGGGCAGTCGCTGGCGCAGGAGCAGTCCGAAGCCCCCGGCCTGGTCGTCGTAGGTGTAGGCGGTCTCGAAACTGTCGGTGGCTCCGTCGCGGTCCCAGTCGAGGTCGATCTGCTCCGCCGTGTCAAGGGACACCATCTTCTACGCGCTTAGGGGACACTTAACTTTACGCACCTCTCGTTGTTAGTCCCGGGCCCATTCCCGGCTTTCTGGCACTTTGGCATCCGCCCCCCCTGGGCCCGGATATCCGGGCCCTGGGGGGCGGCGCGCGGCTACTTCAGGCCCTCCAGCGCCCGCAGGCGGTAGGAGCGGCCTCGGATGTTGAAGACATGGCATTGGTGTAGCAGCCGGTCGAGGAGGGCTGCCGTCATGATCTCGTCCCCGGCCAGCACCTCCGGCCAGTCCTTGACCGATTTGTTCGTCGTGATCACTGTGCTGCTCCGCTGGTAACGCCAGCTCACGAGCCGGAAGAGTAGGCTCGCTTCCTGTCGGCTGAGTGGCTGGAAGCCGACCTCGTCGATGATCAGAACGGCGTTCTTGATGTACTTCTTGCCCTTCAGTCGGCGAGGAGGGACCTCCGCGTTCTGGCGCATCACGTGCAGCAGATCGTCGAGCCGGTAGTAGGCCACCGAAAACCCGCTCTCGACGGCCTTGATCCCGAGGGCCACCGCCAGGTGAGTCTTGCCGACCCCTGGAGGACCCTGGAGCAGCACCGTGGCATGGTTGCGGATGTACTCCCCGGTCGCCAGGGTCTCGAGACGTTTTCGGTCGATGCCCGGTTGAAAGCTCCAGTCGAAGTTCTCCAGCGTCTGACCTACCGGAAGACCGGACAATCGGAGCGATGTCTTGATCGGCCGCTCCTCACGGAGCTGACTCTCGTTGGCCAGCAGTTCGTCCAGAAAACGGTGCGGTGGGTAGTCTCCCTTGATCGCCTTCGTCAGGAGGTCGCCAATCGCCTCGGCCGCGTACTCCAAGCCAAGGTGCGCCAGGGCCTCCCGAGTCCTGTCCAGCTCCACCTTGGCCTGCACCGCCCGGCTCATCGGGCTGCCTCCGCCAGCGCGGCATAGAGGTCCACAGGACGCTCCGACACCGGCAGCTCGTAGATCTCTTGCAGCCGGCGACCCAGACGACCCAGCGGCGTCGGACGCCGCACCTCCGCCGTGGACTCCCCTTCGTAGCAGCTCGGATCCAGCAGCAGACGCCTCCGGGTCCCACGCGGACAGACCTGGACAAGCTCACCTTCCCGGTAGATCTGCACCGTGTCCATGCATCCACGGATCTCCACCAATCGCCCCACGTGCACGAAAGGCACTGCGTCCTGGCGGCCCTCGAAATGCACCAGGCAGTCCCGATGGACCGGACGCATCACCACTACATCGAAGGGCTCCGGCAAAGCCGAGAGCTCCCCCAGACGAGGCTGCTCGGCGAGCGAGCAGGCCTGAGATCGCCTGCTGGTGGCGCGAGTCGTAGGGCGCTCCCTTGTCCCCTGGGTCGTTCTCGATCAACCTTTAGTCCTTTAAACTTTCCTACTGACATTCATGAAGGGCGACCGTTGCTTCCAGAGATCTGCTCCAGTTCGAGCAGGTGTTTACATACACGCGATTTTCCCCGGCGTGCTTCTTATTATGCGCTGCCGTCCCACCTCCTACCGGAATGACGACACGAGGGGCAGAATCACTGCGGCTAGGAGAAAGCAGAGGAAGAAGACACGACTCCGCAAAGACAGTATACTGGCCCCTGGTAACGCTTGCTAGCGCCTCCGCCGCCACCTCCATCGAGATTGAACGTCTCTCTCCAGCGACCACGACAATGTATCCTGGCAGACCGTGTACTACCATGCCCCCGTCACCCACATACATATCCTCCTGCCCAACATCTCGTTTGACAAGATATAGACGAGAATAAGGCCCCCCCGCGACCCATTCGGCGGAGAAGTGTTGCTCACGTCGCAGACGAAGACGAAGTTCCCATGGTTCAGTAATGAAAGCAATCCGCACGCCACAGGCGTTCTCCAGGATTAGTTCTCCTCTAAGCCCGGTCGTACAGTTGAATTCCAGATTCTCGAAGTGCCACTGAAAACAACCCAACTCCTGGCAGCGCTGAGCCGCATGGTCACTTAGCGGCTCTCCGAAGAGTAGGAATCCCTTATCGGAACCGCTCCCGGATCCGGTTTGCTTCCGCGTGGCCAGATCATCACCTAGGCAATGCGCGGAGGACAACATTGCCAGTGCAAGAAGGAGTACCCTAAACCCTGCTCCTGGTATCAATTCCAACATCAATCTCTTCCTTCTCCAGGGAATCCCTCGTTTTGGAGTGTGGCTATAAGCACCACTCGCTTTCTAGTCCAGGTATCAGCGGCCCTGTGCGTTTTTTTCAGCTTCGGCCTTTGCCTTGCGAATAGCTACGTTGATGGAAAGTCTGGCGTCTGGGCTCGGGCTCTGGTACGAGCGACCCGTAACCACTGCTAGAGCTCGCACGGTCTCCCACGCAACGGTTATAGCCGCCTCTACCCCGTTCATCGCCGGGTTCAGGAGCACATCCGTTGCGCCGGGCGTTATGTTGTCCACTCCCTCAGCAAGCGTTATCCCCCTGAGACCGAGCATGGGATCGGAGAAATCCACCTGACTACCGCGGAACTCAAACGACTGACGACTATTGTCAAAACGTACGACTTTCTCGGCTACTGCAAGAGCTTGGAGCCGCTGGTAGTTTGGAGAGTCGCTCTGGTGATTAGTGAGTGCGTCCGGGTCGATTGTAACAACAAGGTCCGTTCCAGTTCCTCGGATAGCGCCTATTTGGATGGCAGCACGGTCCTCCAGAGGAACGGTATTCCTGATGTCATCCAACAATCGCGGAGTATCGTTCCCCGCCACTTCGATCTCCAGCCCTTTAGGATCGAACAGGAGTATCGGGTTGTTCAGGACATACATATAGCGACTCCATGATTCTGCCGCTGAATCCTCCACACTTGGGAGCTTCGAATCAACTCCCACGAACCCACCCAGCCCTCTTGAATAGTACCTCGCCAACATGTAGTCCAGCTCAACCTCCCCATCCCTCTCATGCCCCGTAAACTTCATCCGTTGATCCCCGCTCTCCTCCATCGTCGCCTCCATCCCGAACGGGAAGTACTTCCAGCGGC
>JANTFM010000418.1 GCA_024763475.1 Acidobacteriota bacterium
GAGGTCATGTTTCCGAAGGGATCATAACTGAAAGTCAGGGTGTGGAGCACGCGGTCGGGATCCCCAGCCTGGGGGCGCACCTTCGCCTCGTGGAGGCCCCCCGAGGGGAAGTAGCTCTACTCCTGGTCGCCGATCCCGACGATGTTCCCCGCTCCGTCGAAACGGTAGGCGCCGCTGTTCCAGTAGCTGCTGTCGTCGGGGCCCTTGACCTCGATGCCGGAGATGCGGCCGAGCGCGTCCGTGCAGAAGGTCGAGGAGGCGCTATCCGCAACACAGCCTTTCAGTCGAGTCCGGGGAGACTGCGCTCCCAACGGCTCAGCTTCACGCCCGCAATGCGAAAAAGGACAATAGAGATGAACACGTAGGCCAGGGCTGGGAAAGGCGCAGACAACGGCCAAAGCCGGAGCGGATTCCGAACGACCCACCTCACCTCTCCGGATGCGCACCGCCGCTTCACCCCGGGCGAGAAGACGCTGGTATCCAAGACGAGAAAACAGCCAGCGCGATCAGGAAGAGCGATCTTCTTGGAACGAGGGAACTCTTCGTACTCCAGGATGCCGAGCTTCCTTCTCGATATGAACTCGCCCTCCGGAGAGTACTCTTCCAGATACCTCCCATTAGACGTAACGACCTGAATGTTCCCCTCAGCCGAAACTGCCAGGAGAAACGAACCACCAGATGCAGCATCGACGAACCAGCCCCCCACATATGTGCCGTCCGCCTCGTAAACCTGAACTCGCTGATAGAGACCCGTGCCACAGTAGATCCGACCTCGCCCATCCATCGCGAACGAACACAGTGACGTCAAGGGCGCTTCCGCCCGAGGCGCAATCCTCCATGCGGCACCGTAGAAGCTCCCCGCCAACAGCGTTCCCCCGAGGACAAAGAAAAAATAGCCAAGGGGCCTCGCAACCCTCGCCACCCGCCTTCGCCTCGCCGATCTATCCGAAGTTCTCTGCATCCATCCCATCAGGTGCTGCTCCACAGACGAAGGGGTTCAGAAGAGAAGAACCGTTCAGAACACAAGACGCTGAGGTCCTCGATTCATCCATCCTCAGTCACAATCATCTTCTCCTCCGAGCTGCAGGTAGTACTCATGTGTGACGGCGGCGCCAGTCGTACCGAATGCCAGGCCACCCTTGGCACCCGAAACCGTTCCATCTGGAGACATGAAATAGGATCCCGTGACTCCTGGACCAGAGGCCAGAGTTCCAGATGCCTCAACAAATGACTTGCTATAGTCCTGAAACTCCAGTGAGGAACCATCATTCTTGTTGACTACTCCCGCCTGCACACTCATCTGCGCACCAACACCCGCGGAGAACCCCCCCTGAAGGTAAGCCCTTGAGCCCTTTCCTGGAATAATCAGAACTTCGATGCCCACTTCAAACCCCATGTCACCAATGACGGCAGTACCATCACCACCCAGAACGTAGCCATCGCCAAGATCAGGTAGCTCAGGCACTCCTAGCCCTCGCCCATGGCACTCGTTGGTTCGCGTTACGGGTTGCTGAGGTATCGGGACCAAGGCGCCACCACCGTCAATACGATAGTACCCAACGAAAGCTTCCGGCAGAAGACCATCTTGTGCGTGGAGCAGGTCGCGGAATGCCGCTTCAGCTCGCTCTCTCTGCCGTCTGTCTCGTTCAGGATCCCAAGAGGTGCCGCCCCATGTTATAAAGTTCTCTATCGTGCCGATGACGTTCCCACCGCCATCGACGCATTCCCCGCTTTCGTTTATGTCACCACCCTGCTTGATGCACTCGTCAGTTGTCAGTGTGTTTCGCATTCCCGTGGGATCGATGAGAAGCAGGGGATTCCCGCGAACGTACGCGTATCGATTCCAGCCGATAGGCTCCGACCCACCTCCCGCAATCAACGGATCCGGCGTCATGAAGTCCGCGAGTTGAATCCCCTTGTACCGTGCCATCATGTAGTCCTGGCCGGTCTCGGAATCGCGCTCGTGGCCGGTGTACTTACGGCGGCTCTCGTCGAAATCCTCCGCGTAGTCACTCTCCATCTGCAGGCCGAAGGGGTAGTAGTCGAAGCCGAGGTCGAGCCAGCCGGCCTCGCCGGTCTCGATGCGCAGGCTGCCGAGGTGGTCGCGGAAGTGGTAGCGGTCCACGAGCCTTCTCGGGGCGGGGGGTTCGCTGCCGCCGAGGCAGCCGCCCGTGCCGGGGTCGATCTCGCCGTAGAAGGGGCCGGGAAGGCCCGCCTCGGGGCTCGGGTCGGTGGGATTCGTCAGGCTGCCCCCTGTTCCCATCTCTCCCTGCCTCAGGAAGATCCCGCCGCAGGGCGCCGCCAGGGCCTGGCTCGCGATCGTGTACTCCGTCGTGCCTGACGGCAGGGCGGTCGCGGAGAGGACGTAGGTCAGGCCGTTGTCGGCGCGGTGGAAGTAGATCTGAAACGCCTTGCCGTTGTCTTGATGGAGCGACCAGCGGACGAGGAGATCGTCTCCCACCCGGCTGACCGAGACCGAACGGACCTGGTTCTCCGAGCTGCCGTCGATGCTCGGGTCGTAGCTGATCGAGACCGGGATCGAGTAGGGGCTCTCCTCCGGAGAGACCGCCTTGATCCGGAGGTAGTTGGTCTCTCCCGGGGAGAGGTCGGACTCGGCGATCTGGTACCGGCCGTTCCCGTCCGGCTGGATGCCCGGGACCTGGTTGCGGAAGCCGGATTCGGTTTGGATGTCCACGTCGAAGCTGGTGCCTCCGGCGCCGTCGGTCAGGTCGAGGCTGTAGGAGCCGCTGCTGTAGATGCTCGAGGAGGCGGTGTGGTCCGGGGTCGGCGCCGAGGGATGCCGCTCGACGAGCAGACGGCCGAAACCGTAGACCAACTCCCTCTCGAGGGTCATCCGGTCGGTGCCCGGCTCGTCGACGTACTCCGCCGCGGTCTGGCCGGAGACATCCCGCACCGAGATCCGAGCCTTGCCGTCGCGCCCAAGGGGCAGACGCGCCAGGCGCAGCCCGCCCGCGTCGTAGAGGTACTGCTCGGAGGGTGCCTCGCCGCTGTTCGGCTCGCCCTGGAAAAAGCTCATGAGCCGGCCGCCGTCGGACCACATCGCCGCCTGCACCAGCGGGTCGGAGCCTGCCGTGTCGACCTGTCGCGGATAGCGGATCGTGCGGCCCATGGCATCGTACCGGAAACCGGTGTCGGTGACGTGATTCCCACCATCGTAGCTCCGCCCGCTGAACTCCAGCCCCGGTACGTCCGATTTCGGATCGCCCGGGTCGAGCTGGCGGGAGGTCATGTTTCCGAAGGGATCAT
>JANTFM010000419.1 GCA_024763475.1 Acidobacteriota bacterium
ACACCGCAAGGAACCCGCGCCCCTCAACCGCAACCGGCGAAACACCGCCCTCAGCAGCTGACCCGGAACCGGTGGACCAGGAAGCGGGCCCCGGCTCCGAAGACTCCACCCGGCTCGCTTCAAGAAGCCGCGCGCAGATCGACGCCACAAGATGCACTTCCGGTGCGACCGCGGCTCCCTCACGCCAGGGATAAACCAAAAGCCACAGCTCTTTGGTACCCGGAACGGGCAGGCTCAGCGCGCCGCCTTCTCCGGTCACGAGTTCCCTTCCGGGCCCGGGCCGGTGACTCAACAGAACCGCGTCTTCAAGCTCCGGAGCCATCGGATCCCCACTCACGCAGCGAACCGACCAGCCATTGCCGATACGGCCGAGCAAGACCGCTCCATCCGCCTTGCAACGAATCACCAGCCGGTCAAGCAGAACCTGCAGCGTAGGCTCCACTCCCTCGGCATCGCCGAGCAGCGCTGCCAATTCCATCACGCCCTGCGCCGTTGCTTCACTCGCTACATTCTCGAGAGTCTCATCCCCCGGTGCGGACCAGCCCTCTGTCTCGCGATTGCCTGAGATGGCATCAAAAGCGGCCTGGGGCAGGTGAGAGGGTGTGCAATCCAGGCTGGTCAGCGCAATCGCCTTGCGTACCGTCATCATCACGCCACCCGCGACAAACCAATCGTCGTAGCCCAGCTCGGCGTCCGGAACACGCCTCCCCTGCACGTGGAGCCCGTTGGTGCTTTCAAGATCCTTGATCCGCACCCCTTCCGCACCCACAACAATCTCCAGATGAGAACGAGAGATCGACTCGTGATCGACAATGAGATCGTTTTCCCGGCCCCGCCCCACACGAACGCGTTCACCTTTGATCGGCCAGCGCTCAAAACCGGCCCCCAGCCGTACCTCCAGAAAGTTCACACCCACCCCCTGACGCTTAGTGTTTGTGATTGCCCCAGAGATAGTACCGATTTCAGCAAAGGATGTGAAATGCTTTTTTTACAACAACTTGAGATCCTCGGCCGGACGTCTTCGCGAGACCGCTCTCAGCGGCTGCCGACCGCTTGTCCGGCACCGTTCACGGGGTCCTCGCTTACAAACAGCGACGTCTTGGTTTTTCTCCCGAAGGTCTCCCCAGGAGAACCCACGGCAACGCGCCAGCTGCCTGCTTCCGCACACGGCGACTCTCGCTGGCTCACGCACAGCCCTCGCTGTAGATCCAAGGAGTCAACAGATGAACAAAGGGACCAGAGTTCGAGTGTGTGGCAGCACTCATCCTCATCACGACCCTCTGCGCCTGCTCCGCATCGCTGGGTCACCAACCTCTAACGACACCATCCGACATCGCCTCCGGCCGCCTGGGCGGCGCCGCACAAGCGGATGGCATGCATAAGAAGATAGGCTGGGGAACGGTCAGTCCTTTCCTCATTCCAGTTGCTCGTGTGAAGGTCGACGGGCAGCCCGATACTGAGCTAATGAAGCAACTGGCCGATGCAGTTAGCCAAGCTGGCTACCATCCGATGGTCGTCAACGGCGAAGCAACTGGCCGATGCAGTTAGCCAAGCTGGCTACCATCCGATGGTCGTCAACGGCGTCGATGACCCATCAGCCAAGGACCTGCCGATCTTGACGTGCAGCGTCGAGAAGTTCAAGTTCAAGAACTTCACCTGGTTCTTCCCGTTGGTCTTCAACTGGGGCAAGGTCGTCATGAACGTATCCGTCGTAACCTCGGACGGAAAGACCCTCTGGACCAAACAGTACAAGGGCAAGGGCCGGGGTTGGTATAGCTTCACGCCACCGGTCAGAAAAGCACTGACCAAGATTTTGAACGAGATGGTCATCGACTTCACGAGCCCGGAGTTCAAGCAGAAGATCGCCACTCGATCCTGACAGAAGAACCAGGCTTATTCGATCAGACTCGACATGAACTGTACCGGGAGAAGCGATCAGGTGATCGGCTGCTGTCCGAGACGGGTCGAATGGAGCTGACTCTGCGAAGATCAGACCCCGCTCGCCATTGATTCAAGCGCAGGCGAGCGGGGTCGCCGCGGGCGATGCACCGCGGTACGGCACGCTCGCAGGCCTCATGCGTCGGAAGGCATGAGGGACAACACGAGCAGCGACCTCCCCGGGAATCGAAACACCGCCAGAACAGCGAATATGAGGTTAGAATCAGCGCAAGAAACTCCAAAGGAGAAACTCGATGCGCCGAACCCTGTTCTTGGCTGCCCTGCTGTTCCTGCTCCCCTGTCTAAGCTGCGTTTCTCAGCACGCGTCTGCGCCCCTGGCGTCTGCGGGCACCACGCAAGCAACGGCCGCACCAGGACTAGTAGACTCTGAGAGCCAGCTCGTCCCCGACGACCCCGCCATCTCCCGTGGAGTTCTGCCCAACGGGCTGCACTACTACGTGCGCCGGAACACGAAGCCCGAGGGGCGGGTCGAGCTGCGCCTCGTGGTCAATGCGGGATCGGTCCTCGAGGATGATGATCAGCAGGGGCTCGCGCATTTCTGCGAGCACATGGCGTTCAACGGGTCTGAGCATTTTGCGAAGAACGAGTTGATCGAGTATCTGGAGTCGATCGGGATGCGCTTCGGGGCGGATCTGAACGCGTATACCAGCATGGACGAGACGGTGTACATGCTGCAGGTGCCGACGGACGACCCGACGATGCTCGACAAGGGCCTGCTGATTCTCAGCGACTGGGCGCACGCTGTCAGCTACGAGGACGAGGAGATCGACAAGGAGCGCGGTGTCATCCTAGAAGAATGGCGCCTGGGCCGGGGAGCCCGCGGACGCATCCGGGACAAGCAGCTTCCCGTGCTCTACCACGGATCGCACTACGCCGAGAGAGCGACCATCGGCAAGCCGCAGATCATCGAGCACGCAAAACACGAGGTCTTGCGGCGCTTCTACCATGATTGGTACCGGCCGGACCTGATGGCAGTCGTCGTCGTGGGCGACATCGACCCAGCAGAGATCGTGGCCCGGATCAAGAGTGGCTTCAGTGGAATCGAAAGGCTTGAGACCCCACGCCCCCGGGAGGAGTACGAGATCCCGGACCATGCGGAAACGCTGGTCTCGGTGGTCACCGACCCGGAAGAGAGCCGGTCGCTTCTGTTCCTGACCTACAAGCTGCCCCGAGCTGGCAACAAGACCTACGCGGACTATCGCGAAAGCCTCAAGGAAGACTTGTTCAACGCGATGCTGGGGGCACGCCTGAGTGAGCTGGCGCAGAAGCCAGACGCCCCCTTCCTCTATGGCTTCGCCGGCAAGG
>JANTFM010000420.1 GCA_024763475.1 Acidobacteriota bacterium
CTTCGGCAGCCGCGCTTCGCGCGACCGGACCGGCCTCGCTCCGCTCGGGCTGGTCCCTACAGGCTGGTCCCTACAGGCTGGTCCCTACAGGCTGGTCCCTACGCATTCGAGCCTCAACTTCATTGCATTGGAATTAATTCTCATTCTCGCATCTCATCGCCGGGCCGAAGATGGCCCGGCGATGAGATGCGAGAATGGGAATCTATTCTTGCGCGAATCCTCGGCGCGGAAAGCTCATGAACAATCCGTTATCGCTCAGAGAGCCGAGCGGTCGCCACCCGCGAGAACCTGGACCATCGCCTCTTCGAAGAAGTCACCCTGGGTACTCACGTCGCCGGGTACCCTCTGCGCGTACATGGCTCGGGCCTGTTCGATCTCGTCTCCGAGTCGCACCAGCAGATCGTTGCCGCTGCGGCCCGCTTCAACCTTGTCGCCGTTGTAGAGGCAGATCTCCTCCATCAGGAGCCTTGCGAAGCGTCGCGCATCCTCTGCAGCGGCAGACTCGACCGTTCCCGGCGGGGGCGCTGTGGGCAGCGGGGAGGGACTCAGTGTGGCCGCTTCCGGTACGGTAGGCGCTGCGGGCGTATCGTCCGTTGCCTCACTCGGAGCCTCCTGGCTCGCTGGCGTGGTGCTCGCACGGGGCGCGGACACCGCGACGGGACCCGTGGACCCCTCAACGGCTCCCGTCAGGTCCCTGCCGATCGCCCTGAGCAGAGCGATCCCCTCGACCGCCAGCCCGGTGAACTCCACGAGCACCTGAATGCCAAGCGTGTCGAAGGGGAGTTCATCGTTGGTAGAATCCGCGTAGAGCAGACCAACGACCTTTCCCTGAACGCGAATCGGCTCGAGTTGAGCTCTTGTCACATCGCCTTGACCAAAAGCCGGAACGCGCGGGCCGTCCAGACCGCAGGAAACACTGCCGCTTGCGATCGCAGCCGCGATCGCTTCCTCTGAAGCATCGATCCGGACACCGGCCACCGCCGCTTCCGCCTCGGCGCTGAACCCCTGGCTCTCCCAGAGCTCGACCTGCTCCCCACGGAGCACGAATACCGCAGCGCGGGCACCGAGGGAGCGCGAAGCTGCGAGCAAGGCGCGAAGTGCGGGAGCCTGCCCGTTGGCCTCGCGAATCGCAGCCAGCGCACTCACGAGGGAGGCAGAGGTGCGCTCGACCTCTATCGGCAAGGGCAATTCGATCTTCCCGAGCTGATCACGCAACGGATTGGTGATCGATTCGACGATCAGAGCGATCTTCTCGGGGGACAAGGCATGGGCTGACATCAATAACCTCCGCTTCAATTCGACACAGGGCGGACCGGGCACCGCAGCGTCAATTGTTGGCCACAGGAGGACTCGGGTCAACCTCGCTGAGCTATCATGGTCGCCGAAAGATCCCGGATCGACCGGTGGAAGGAGAGGAATGCGCCCCCAACGAAGTGTCGCACGCGAGTTGAAGCTCGAGGGCGTTGGACTGCACCGCGGTGAGAATGTGTGCCTGATCATCACGCCGGCTGAGGCGGGCCGAGGCCTGGTCTTCGTGCGCGACGACCTGGGCGGAAAGGAGATACCTGCGTTGCAGCAGTTCCGCGCCCCGATGATCAACGCGAGCCGACTCCAGTGCGGGGAGGCCAGCGTGGACACGCCAGAGCACCTGCTCGCGGCACTCTTCGCGCTGGGAATCGACAATGCGACGCTCCACCTCAGTGGCAGCGAGGTTCCGATTCTGGATGGGTCCGCGCTGCCCTTCGCCTATGCGCTCCTCGAAGTGGGAACGACCGAACAGACGCTGGAGCGGCCACGAATCGTCATGGCCCGAGAACTCGTCATCGAAGAAGACGGATGCCGCCTGGAGATTCAGCCCGGTAAGGGACTCAGGATCACCGCGGGAATCGACTTTGAGCACCAACATCTCGGCTATCAGGATCTGACCGTTCGCCTCGACGAAATCGAGGACTTTCTCCTCAAGCTGGCCCCGGCCCGTACCTTCGCGCTCCGGCGAGATATCGTTCAACTGCAAAACGCCGGGCTGATCAAGGGAGGATCGCTCGACAATGCGATCCTGATCGAGGAAGACGGCGTGGCCGGTTCCGAGCTTCGTTTCGCTGACGAATTCGTCCGGCACAAGCTCCTCGACCTCGTGGGGGATCTTGCCTTGCTCGGCTGCAGCCTCGAGGGCCGCATCGTGGCCTGGCGCGCTGGCCATGCTCTTCATGGACGTCTGGTCGATGCGATCCTCTCCGATCGCAGCGCCTGGAGCTTCGAGGGCACATCCACCGCTTTGAGCGGCCCTCCGGGCGCGCCATCCCATGTGGGTCGGGGAAGCGGGGGCTAGGGCACGGTGCCGTCGATCCATTTCAGAACGGATCGTCTGAAGATCCTTGCCGTCGTGGTCTTCCTGATCGCCGCCCTCGGCTTCTACTTCGTCATCCAGAAAGCCAAGCTCGGTGACTTGAGGCTGGCCTCTGACAAGACCTTGTTGATGGGGCTGGCAGTCATCCTGGTCGTCCTCACCGTCTCCCTGGCGTGGGTTCTCGTGAGGAACCTGGCAGGAGTTCTCGCAGAGAAACGCGAAGGAGTCATGGGGGCCCACCTCAGAGCACGGGTCGCCTCCGCGTTTCTTTTCCTCGTGATGGTGCCCTGCCTGCTGCTCTTCACCGGCGCGATCCTGATCCTCTCCCAGACCCTCAAGAGCCTGACGCCCCCTCGGGTCGTCGAGACCATCCGAAGCGCAGGCGAGATCGCCGATGAGTTGCGGCATGGCGCGGCGCGCCGAGCCTCCCGCAGCTTGGAACTCATCGCCGCCGAGCTCCCAGGAGGCTTGTCCGGCACGGAGGATGAACGTCTCGAAGCCCTCGAACGCCTCCGCTGGCAGCACGACCTGGCAGCACTCGCATACCTCGACCCGCAAGGGCGGCTCAGCTGCGCTGCCCTCACGCCACGCAGGGAACGCACGGCCGGGCGCGGAGAACTGTGCAGCGCCCCCCCGGCGCGGATCGAGGAGAGCCTCCTGTCGGGCCGGCTCGTCATCGACAGTTCGCCGCTGAGCTATGGGTGGCGCACACTCGCGATCCAGCCCGTCGACTCCGAAGAGGGTCGACACTCCTTGCTGTGGGCCGTTCACTACATTCCAGATGAAATCGCCACCCGGCTCGATGGCATCGAGCTCACTCGCGAGCAGGTGCTGGAGCTTCGACGACGGTCCCCCGTCGTCCAGCGTCTGCTGGTCGCGCTCTTCGCTCTTCTGACCCTCCTCGTGAT
>JANTFM010000421.1 GCA_024763475.1 Acidobacteriota bacterium
GACCAGTGAATCGTCCGGCTGGCGCCTGAAGCTCACGGTGAGCTTCTTCATATGCGACCCCGTTTGGCGGCGTGCCCCGCACTACGGCGCTCGAGTTCTTCGATACTTCGTGCTGGTGGCGGCTGGAAGAGCTGTCCGAATTCCTCCAGGCGGGCCAGCGCATGGGCAACCTTGAGCACAAGCTCCAGGGATGCCTTGCCGGTCGTCTCGAAGCGTCGGTAGGAAGCGTTGGTGACTCCCGAGCGCTCAGCCAGGGTGTTCTGGGTCCAGCCCCGGTGCAGCCGCAGCACCTTGACGCGTCGGGCGAGTGACTCAGCCATGTCGGTTGGACCGGTCAGGGTCATGAGTGGGGGGCACATGCTCAGAGGATACAGGCTTTCGCAATAAAACGCAATATATTAGAAATAAGAGACAATATCAGAATTTAACGATACTATATTGCTACTTATTTTCCTCGGAATCCGGGTAAGCTTCCAGTGGATGCACGCGACCCGGCGGCCGGGGGCATCAAGCTTCGGACGCCGGGCGCTCTTGGGCCATGCGACCATAAGCCAGCGCCATCTCCCGACTCCTGATCGACCAGTCGTAGCGCTCCACGGCGATCCGGCGCAGCCGCGCCGAAGACGCTTCGTCGGGCCCACTGGCGAGCAGCCCGGCCAACTTCCCGGCAATCCCGCGGACGCAGCTGTGGGGGGCCAGGGGCAGCTTCATCCCCTCCACCGTCTCCCGGCCCAGGTCCGGCACGAGCTGTTCGAGTCCCTCGGTGAAGCCGCTGAAATCGGAGGCGGCGGGCAGCACGCCGTTGGCGAGGGACTCCATCAGCACCAACGGGTAGGCCTCAGGCACGGTGGATGGAAAGACCGCGATGTCAGCACAAGGGAAGAGGTGGCGCAGCAGGTCGTGGGAGAGTCGACCGAGGAAATGAACCCGCCCGGCCAGCGCGGGCCCCGCGGCCAGCGCCAACTCCCGCGCTGCGGAATCCGCGAGATAGGCCGATACCGCCGGCCAACTCCCGCCCAGAGGGTTGCCGTCCCGTGCATTTCCTTCGGCGACGAGTTGATCGAGCAACTCGCCATTGCCGCTGGCCAGCAGATGCACCAACGCCTCGAGCACCTCCCGGTAGGAGCCGGAGCCGACCACGACCAGTTCTGCGCCGGGAACGCTGGCCAGAAGCTGCGGCAGGGCGGCGATCAGATTCTGCAGCCCTTTGCCCACCGTCAGTGCCCCAACGAAAAGCAGGACCTTGCCCTCACGGAATCGGATCCGACGCAGTTTTTCAGCCAGATCCTGATCTGGATGTTCGTGGGCATAGGCGGCGCGATAGTCGCTCACTGCGGCGAGATCGCCCCGGTCGAGTCGCTCCCGCAACTCGTGCTCCAGCTCCGGTGCTTTGCCGCGGCAACGGCCGGTAGCTGCGGTGAGCAGCCGCTGGATCGATCGCTGGCGCTCGGCCCGGGGAATGGGGGTGAACAATCCGGTGTCTACACCCACGCCGACAATCTCGGTGCGCTCGTCCAGTTGCTCACGCAGCTGCGGGTAGAGGCCGCGGAGCCGGCTCCTGACCTCTTCGCTGCCGATGATCAGACCGTTGGCCTGGGCGATCGCCGCTCCCGCATCTTCCTGGCACCGGAGATCCCGACGGACCGCGTACTCGATGGCGCTGCCATGGGGATAGATGATCCAGGGAATGCCACATGCCGCACAGGCGCGAGCGGCCACGGTCGATGGGCCGACCACGTGGTTTGCGTGAAGTATGTCTACGGGAGACGCGGTCAGAATCGCCTCGAGCAGGCGGGCGTCGTCATCGTAGTATCGCTCCCGCTCCCCATCGCTCATGTCGGCGAAGGCCCGGACATCGCCCGGGCGCTGCTTGTCGGTGACGTAGACGGGACGGATCGGCCCGTGCGGAAGCTGGTGCAACGTGCAACTCCCGCTCGCCCCCCTGGAACGCTCGAACAGCAGCGAGCGACCGCCATCCCCACGGTACTGCCACGCCCGGGTGAGAAACGCGATCCCGGCGGGCTCCGGCTCACGGCAGATCACGTGCACCTCGTGACCATCGTCGGCCAGGGCACGAGCCAGATAGCGGTTGTACTCGTTGCTACCTGAGCCGCTCAGTTCCCATCCGTGGTAGAGCGCGATCCGCATCCTGTTCTCTCCTTCGTCAGCGTTGGGAGGATTTCAAGCACGTCCAGTGACTTGGGGCCACCGTAGCCAGGGCCTCGTTCCGACGTCTCTGGCAAGACGATGTCGCAAAGCGATGGGTCGGACGCGTTCGGCGCCGACTCGATCAGATGTCCATCCTCAACGAAATCCATCTCCGCCGCTTGCTCCGCGAATATACCGTATACAACAGCAGAGGTCGTTGCCATCTTGGGCCTGGAGATGGCGGGTCCTTGCTTTTGCGGCCAAGAACTTTCAGGCTGTGCCGGACATGGAGAGGTCGCCGAAACAGCAAGGGCTGTCTTGGTGTCGTCCTGAAATCATCAAGTTCATTCGGAACACAGATTCAGCCGGACCCAGTCTTTGCGAACTTGAGAGGCGCCAGTGCACCAGGTCAACATCGCCTACTGGAAAAGCCCCATCGGCGACCTGATCCTCGGCTCGTTTGAAGGGAAGCTCTGCCTGCTTGACTTTCGACATCGGCGACTGAGGCCGACCGTCGACAAGCGGATCAAGAAGGGCCTCTTTGCGGATTACGTGGAGCAGGACGACCCGCTGCTCTCCAGGACGAGGCGGCAGCTCGGGGAGTACCTCGAGGGCCGCCGGACGGAGTTCGATATTCCCCTCCAGATGGTGGGCTCCGAGTTCCAGAAGAGGGTCTGGAAGGCCCTCTTGAACGTCCCTTACGGAACCACCTCCACCTACCTGGAGCTTGCCCGATCGCTTCATAAAGAAAACGCAGTGCGTGCCGTCGCCCAAGCCAACGGCGCCAACGCCATCGGCGTGATCATCCCCTGTCACCGCATCATCGGCAGCCACGGCGAGCTCACGGGCTACGGCGGCGGCGTGGCCTTGAAACGACACCTGTTGAAGTTGGAGAGCACGCAGCGGCAGCCCACGTTGTTCTGACGCTCCGATCCTATGAACACGCTTGGCAGGTCACTGGTCAGCCAACACGAAAGGCAAGCCTCGACACGTAGCATGGAGAGCCGAAGCGCCCGGCACCGGAGGAACGGGATCAGGGGTTCCAGACGGGGAGGCGGCCGGGAGTGTACGGCGCGCCCGCCTGCTCCAGGCGGTCTT
>JANTFM010000422.1 GCA_024763475.1 Acidobacteriota bacterium
CCAGGGTGGGGGAATAGTGCTCTCGAAGCAGGTGATCGATGAGGAAGGAGCACAGGAGGATCGAGACCAGGGCGCCCGAGCAGAGAAGGATCATGAACTTCGCATCGAGAGTGGTCCATACGCGGGCGATGCGTCGCCGGGATTCCGGCCCCAGGCCGCTGGCGAGTGCCGAGAGCAGTTCCTTTGCGGGCGCCACGCCAATCTCGTTGAGCGAAGCGATCATGCGGTCGAAGACCCCGAGAATCAGCGCGAAAGTCCCGCCAGAGACGCCAGGGATGATGTTGGCGATCCCGATCAGTCCGCCCTTGATCAGGGCTTCGAGCCAGTTCGTCTTCCGCGGCAGGGGTTTGTCTTCCCGCGCCAGGGACTTGTTTTCTTTCGTGCTCATTCTCTCTCCACCGGACGCGTCGCGATTCTTTCCACCGGATGCGAGGCGACGTTCTCCGCCGGACGCATTGCGATTCTCTCCATCGGACGCGTCGCGATTCTCTCCACCGGATGCGATGCGAGGGTCATGGCGTGCAGTATATGAACACACACCTTCACCGTCTGCCCGAGGGCAGCTGAAGAAGGTGGCACGAAATTCAGCGGGATGCCGGGCGGTGAGAGGCTGTCACCAGCCGCGGCAGCATCAGCAGGTGACATCCTTGAGGCTCAGGCCTTGGTCGGCCATGAAGGACATCAGACCCTTCTTCGTGACGGTGCGCAGGGCGCGCGCGGAGAGGCGAATCTTCACCCAACGACCCAATTCGGGTACGTAGAGACGCTTGGTCTGCAGATTCGGCAACTGACGCCGGCGCGTCTTGTTGTGGGCGTGGGAAACGTTGTTTCCGGTCAACGGACGCTTGCCCGTCAGTCGACAACGCTTGGACATAACAACCTCCATGATTCTTTCCAAGGCTCGCGCCAAGATCAGGGTGATTACCAAGGCGTACAGCCTTGTAAATGATTACGCAGCGCTAGATAATAGCGCACGCTCTGCGGGACAGCACATTTATTCTGCGCCATGAGGAGAGAAGGATGGGAGACGGAAGCGGCAAGACCTGTCTGGCCTGGTTCGGAGGTGGGTGCATCGTCCTGATCCTTCTCGGCGGTCTGGTTCTGGGAGGAGGTGGCTACGCGGCCTGCCGGGCGATCCAGGGTGTGGTCGAGACCCAGCAGGATCCCGAACTCCGTACCAAGAGCGCGCTCGAGGCGCTCGGAGCCGAGGCCTTGCCGGAGGGATACTTTGCCGTCGGCAGCATTGGGGTGGGGCCCTTCTTCAAGATGATTGTCCTCTCGGATAGAAGGCCCGGCCCTGACGGGGAGCTTTCGGAGGCAGGGAAGCGGGGTTTCTTCTTCATCAAGGTAATCAACCGAGGCAGTGGCGCCAGCGAGAAGTATGCGAAGCAGCGAGCCTTCTTCCTTGGAGAGGAGGGCGGTTCCGGCATCTTTCGCCACACGAATCTCCGCATTGACCCTGAGAGGGTCGAGCGGCGGGGCCGCTTCGCGATCAATGGAGGCGAGGTGCTTTACCTCGTCCAGCGCGGCAGTCTCGACATACAGAAGGAGTCGGTCGACGGCCTCTCCGCGGTGCTTTTCTGCGATTGCGGGGAGACGACGAGCCTGAGGATCGGGATCTGGTTCGCGCCGGATCCGGATCCCGAGGGGGACTTCGACGCGCTCGACCTGACGGGGACGCCGGCGGATGAGGCCGCCATCGTGGACTTCATCGGGGGTTTTCATCTCTGCAACTGAGTCATGGATTCAGGCACTTCTTTGCTCTTGGAGGTCTCGTCGTGCACAAAGGTCTCGTTTCGCAACTCCTGTTCCTCGTCGTCTTGCTCCTGATCTCAGCGGCCTGCGGTCTTCCCGCCGAGCCGCCCCAAGTGGAGCTTCCGCCGGTCGTGACCTCGTCTGATGGCATCAACATCGCTTATGCGGACGAAGGCCCGCGCGAGGCTCCGATCGCCGTGGTGCTGATCCACGGCTGGTCCTGTGATCGAGACTACTGGTCCGGGCAAGTCCCGGCGCTCGCCGGGGACTACCGGGTGGTGCGGATCGATCTTCCCGGTCACGGAGGCTCCGGCAGCGAACGAAAGTCCTGGACCCTCGAGGCCTACGGCTCCGATGTCGAAGCTCTCGTCACGGCTCTCGATCTGCAGAAGATCATCCTCGTCGGGCACTCGATGGGTGGCTATGTGGCTCTCAAGGCCGCGCAGCGCATGCCGTCCCGCGTGCTCGGCGTTGTTGGGGTCGACACCCTGCTCGACGCGGAATGGAGCCTGCCGCCGGAGGCCTGGGAGGCCTGGTTGGCTCCCTGGAATGATGACTTCGCCGGTCAGTGCGATCTCTTCGTGCGCGGCATGTTCCCGGAGGGCGCTGCCGAGACCCTGGTCGATGACGTGGCAGGCAAGATGTGTGGTGCGGACCCGCAGATCGGGCTCGCGCTCTTCCGCGCTTTCGGCAGTTACAACCTGGCCGAGGAATTCGCGGCGACGAAGGCGCCGATCCACTGCATCAACGCCGACATGAATCCCACGAAGGTCGACATCAACCGGAAGTATGCGCCGAGCTTTGAGGCGGAGATCATGGAAGGCTGCGGGCATTTCCTGATGCTGGAGAAGCCCGAGGAGTTCAACCGGATCCTGCTCGACGTGCTGCGGGGTTTCAAGACGCCTCAGGAATCGTAGCTGATCTCCATTCGCCGGACACGGAGCGTGGCGAGCGCCATCGCGATGCCGGCCACGATCACGAGGCCTGCGACGGCGAGCCAGAGGGGCGTGGGCTCGGCCACGATCGCCAGCGGACCATCGGAGACGGGGACCGGAGTGATCGAGCGCAGGTAGTGGACGATGCTGATCTTCTTGAGCATCGGCGGGAGCAGGTAGTTGATGCCCTCCCAGAGCCAGAGGATGAGTCCTGGGATCACCGGGTTGCGAAAGACGAGACCGAGCAGCAGGAAGAACGATCCGTAGCCGACGCACGCGAGAGTCGTGGCGAGGAGGTAGCCGAAGCCCTGGCGCAGGCCTTCTCCGCTGAAGAGGAACGAGCTGGCCGCGGCGTGGCGGGTGGTGAACTGGAACAGCACGAAGCAAAGCAATGTCGTGGAACAGAAAAGGACCAGCGTGATCACGAGTCCGGAGAGGAACTTGCCGAGCACGAGGACGTCCCGGCGGACCGGGCAGAGCAGATAGTAGTGCAGGCTGCGGGCCAGGATCTCGCCGCGAAAGAGGTTCATGAAGACGACCGAGCAGCCGA
>JANTFM010000423.1 GCA_024763475.1 Acidobacteriota bacterium
AACGGAGCGCCGAAGATGTCGCCGACCATCCAGGAGTAGTTTGACCAATTGGTGCCAAACTCGAACTCGAGGATGATGCCCGTGGCCACGCCGATCGAGAAGTTGATCGCGAAGAGCTTCATCCAGAACTTGGTGAGACGCTTCCACTCCTCGCTACCCGTCCGATAGTAGATCGAGTGATAGAAGGCGAGGATCCAGGTGATCCCCAGTGTCAGGGGGACGAAGATCCAGTGGTACATGGCCGTCAGGGCGAACTGGGCGCGCGCCCAGTTCACCATGCTCAAGTCGAAACTTTCAATCATGGGGTTCCCCTTGTCGATCCGACACGTTTGGGGTGGATTGAGCTGTGAGCTGCTCGAGGACATGTGCGCTGCGATCGGCATCGTTGTCGTAGCGAACAGCGAGGAGGTCCGGAAAGAAGAAGAGCTTCAGGACGCCGAAAATGATGATGATCTTGATGGCGATGATGAGCCAGAGCGATCGCCCCACGGTCATGGTGCGAAAGCCGCTTGCATAGAGTCCCACAATACGTTGGAGAAAGTGAGTCATCTTTCGTGCGCTACCTGCCTCGAATACCGGTGTCATGAGAACGCATCATGTTCAGCCCCGCCCCGCCTGGGTGAAGGGCGAGGAGAGAAAATCAGGGCCACGATAAGAGCATATGCCCAAATGTTCAAGCGCTTGGACTCGATTTTCGACACCTCGCTCAATGGGCGCCTCATGCGCCTTCGCGAACGCGAGGTTGCGGTCGTGCCGCTCGGTCTCTTCAGCGATTCTCGCAGTCATTGCTCTGCACGAACCGGGCCGCTGAGGTCGTTGCCACCGAATGATGCTCAGATCTGGGTGGGGTCACTCGCCGAGTTGTGGCCGCAGGCTCCCCGGCCTTGGGGCTCGTCTGTGAAGATTCCGGGCTCGTAAACAGAGGGGTCCGACCTCGTGAACGAAAGGTTCGACCCCGTAAGCGAAAAGTCCGACCTCGTGAACGATAAGTTCGACCCCGCAAACGAAGAGTCCGGCCTCAGGGCTCGTAAGTGAAAACCCGGAAGCGGCCAGGTTCACCGGGGAAGTGCTTGCCCAGGATCCTTCTGCCGAGGCCGCGGTGATAGCTGCCCGCTCCGGTATGCACCAGGGGAGCTTCCGGGGGAACCTCGAAGCGGAGAAGCGGGTGGTTCTGCTCATCGCGCACGAGCTGTGCGGCGTCGAGATCTTCGATTTCGAACTCGTAGAGACCCTGGTAGATGTCGAAAATGTTGTCTGCTGTGACCAGCAGGCGCAGGGTGCCGTCCTCCGGGCTGCGATAGATCGATGGGGCCGTGAAATAGGAGAAGAAGGCGCCGAAGGGTTCGGCATCGCTCGGCTCGAGCAGGACGCCGAGGTAGTCCCAGTGGTCCCCATCGTCGCTTCGAAGCAGGATCAGGTCGCCCTTGCAAAGGTCCTCGTTGCAGAACATGGCGACGAGCGCGAGATAGAGCTTGCCGGAGTCGGCATAGGCTGCTGGCTCGCCGTAGGCCACGTACCTGCTGTTGTGGGGAACGGGATCGCTGGCCTCGCCCTCGGCCCATTCCGTTGACGAGGCGACGAGGCGTGGGTCGAAGGCCAGGCCGACGAAGAGGCGCTGTTCTTTCTCGTCGAGGGTCGTCAGGTCAGGTTCTGCATCGGGGAACGGCCGATTCTGCATCGTCTTGCGTGCGAGCCAGCCATACCCGAAGAGCCGGGTGCCCTCCGCGTCCTCCGGGTAGGTCATGTAGATCAGTTCCCATTCGCCCGTCTCTCGCCGCCAGGCGACCGTCGGGACCTCGTGGACCCAGCGCAGGGTACCGAGTTCGGGGTCTGTCGCGGGCGCGACGTCGTTGACGAGGGAAACCAGTTCCACGCACCTGGGTGTGGCGTCGTCGATGAAGCCGAGTTCTGTGCGCACATGCACGAATGAGAGTTCACCCGCCGCGACCCAGGAATACGCCACGTAGGCCCCGGGACGGCCGTTGCGCGCTCCCTCGCGGACCCCATGATCGAGATCGAAGTTGCCATCTGCACCCTGACTATCGAAGCCGATCTGCCGGAGTGTGGACACCGATTGGACGCGGTAGAAAGCCATCTCTCCCGTCACCCCAGCATCGACCCACTCTCTCGCATCCGTGCTGGCCAACAGATTCTCCGGAGCCATCACCAGGGATGGATCTTCCGCACGGTAGATCTCGAAGCTTGGATCGGCACCTGTCCAGCTTAACGTGACCTCGTGTTCCGCCGGTCCCCCGGAGACCGTCAGGTGCAGGCCGCCCGGGAGACACTCCGCCCACGCCAGCTCTCCCGCGAGACAGATTGCGATGAGCAGGACGAATCGTTGCGTGGCGGCGACCGGGGGAGATAGCAGTGCGGATCCTTGCATGATCACGATCCCAGGAGTCTGTTCATGGAATCTGCCGAGGCGAGCGCACCGTTGCGACCCCGTGTCGAGTGTCCATGCAGAGCGTTGCGACCCCATGTCGGGTTTCCATGAAGTTGGGTCAAAGAACAAAGGTACGCTTCCGCGCGGTCGATGTCGCGACTTTCCCCCAGGAGATTCTGGAGCGAAGAGATGGCTCCCAGGCGAGATCGGTGCAGGAGCTCGGACGCCCCGAGCATGGCCTTTGGCGGGCCGTCAAGCCGCTATTTTGGGTCCTCGGCAGACTCTTGTGGGATGGGAAACAGTCCGCCGTGGAGCGAAGAATGTTGCACCTTGCCGATTCGGAGACCTCATGCTGCGACGCGTCATGCATCGAACAAGTACGACACTCAGCGGAACCCTTCCATCAGCAGAAGTGGCGTGCAACATTCTTCGCTCCACGCGAGGCGGGCGGAACCTTCGTTCGCCGGGTGTCGTGCGCAAGGAGAACTCTTCACCGGTGATTGTCGAGGACCTGAAGAAGCAATGGGAAGTCGCCACCAGAAGATCGTATGGATTTCGTACTGCGCACGCCTTCAAACGCGCTATGTATCCACAACCTGGCAAGCTACCAGGGCCTGAGGGCACCCGCAGATTCGCCGAGGACCCCGTTTTTCTTCTCCGTAAAATAACAAGATATGAGAGTAGTGTAAACTCACAGGCCGCCGTGCGGGTTTCGCGCCGCCCTGTGCAGACGAGAGATGACCATGACCGATGATCCGAAACAAGAGAAACCCGACAACGACCAGACCTTTTCGATCAAGAGCGATGGATCCGCCCGTGGGCCCCGGGCCGGGCAGTCGGACAATCCGCCGGA
>JANTFM010000424.1 GCA_024763475.1 Acidobacteriota bacterium
CGGGTCGGTACGGGTAGACCTCGGAGCGCCAGGCGTAGAATCGCGAGGATCAGTTCCGCGAACTCGATGTCCTGGGTGGAGATGTCGCGCTCCTTGCGGCCCGAGTAGAGGAGGATGAGGCAGGCCGCGGTGCCGTTAAGATCGAGGGGCAGGGCGAGCATCGAGCGAATCTGCTCGAGTCCCGGGGCGCTATGCCCGAACAGCAACTCGCTGTCCAGATCGTGACAGAGGTAGTTCTCGCCACGTTCCAGCAGTCCGGAGGCCACGGATCCGATGCCGGGAGTGCAGACGGAATTGAGTGGATCTTTCTCGTGTCCGACGACCGCGACTTCGCGCATGGGCTGTCCGCGTGCGCCCGCGGCGAGCGCGGAAGCTTGCTCAAGGTCGAGTCCTGCGGCCAGGGTCGAGAGCGCGATCTTGAACAGGCCGCGGGGTTCCGCGGAAATGTGCGCGATCTGGAGCATTCGAGAAAGCGCCATCCGCTCGCGCTTGAGACGGGAGAGCAGCTGCTCCTCGGCACCGCTCGCCCGGGCGAGTTGCTCCGAGATGCTCAGGTTGGCCTGAACGGCTTCGGAGAGGAGGTCGTCCAAACCCAGCACCTCACGGTGCCGGTCATCGCCCTCGGATGCCGCGACTCGCTCCGCCTGCTGGTGAACGTGGGAGATCTCTGCGGTGCCCGTCTGTTTCCTTGCCGTCTTGGAGACGCTGGCGAGGTAGGGTGCCAACAGGGCGTTCACGTGAGCCCGGACGGTATCGTCAGCGCGGGACGTCGCCTGCCCCTTCAGGGCCAGGCTCTGGAGGGTCCCGATCACGATCTCCTGGAAGGTCTCGATCACGCCCTCACCCGTGGTGGCGACAGACTCCAGGGCGGGAACCCGCCGCCAATTGAGTTGCTGATCGAGTTCGACGGTCGACATCGCGGCGGGAAGATCCCGCTTGTTCCACTGGAGGACCAGCGGGATCACCGTCGGATCGAGGCCGTTGGCTTCGAGGTTGTTCTTCAGGTAGCGGATCATCCGGAGATTCTCGTTGCGGCGCATGGGGTCCGAATCCGCGACGAAGACCACCCCGTCGGCCCCCGCAAGAACCTGCTTGCGGGTCGTGTCGTACTGGATCTGGCCGGGGACCGTGTAGAGTTTGAGGCGAATATCGAGCCCGTAGAGCTTGCCGAGGTCGAAGGGAAGGAGATCGAAGAAGAGTGTTCGATCCTGTTCGGTCTTCAGGGACACCATGGGCTGCTGCCGGTTGGGGTCCGTCAGTGCGTGGAGCGATTCAAGATTCGTCGTTTTTCCCGACAGGCCGGGCCCGTAGTAGACGATCTTGACGTAGAGTACTTTTTCGGCGCTGCTAAGCTGCATGGTGATCCCTGTCCAAGGCAACGGCTCGTCGATCGTACTCTTCGACGAGGGACGATAAATCTTGACCGGTCGGGGGGTAGATCCCATGAGAATGGGGTCTGTCAGGCACAGGAAATAGGAGTCGTGCAGGTGAGTGTTGCTTTCAGGGACTACTACAAGATCCTCGGAGTGTCTCGCGACGCCAGCTCCGAGGAGATCAAGAAGGCCTACCGGAAGAAGGCCCGCAAACTGCATCCGGATGTCAACAAGTCCCCGGAGGCGAGCGAGAAGTTCCAGGAAATCAACGAGGCCCACGAGGTCCTGTCCGATGCCGAGAAGCGGGCTCGCTATGATCAGCTGGGCGCGAACTGGAAACAGGGCGCACCTTTCGAGCCACCGCCGGGCTTCCCCTTTGGCGGTGGTGATTTTCGCGGCGGAGCCTCGATCAACCTGGAAGATCTCTTCGGCGGTGGGGCTCAAGGTGGTGCTGCGGCTGGTGGCGGCGGGTTCTCGGACTTCTTCGAGTCGCTCTTCGGCGGGCTTGGGGGAGCGGGTTTCGAGTCCAGAGGCCGGCACCGCCATCCGGGAGGCCGGAAGGCGCGCGGGGCGGACGCAGAAGTGGCCGTCGAGTTCTCGCTGGCCGATCTGATCCGTGGTGGGCAGCGGAAGTTCAGCGTGCAGCTGAATTCGGCGGGGGGGCCCCCGCAACATCGAAAGATCACGGTGAACGTGCCGAAGGGGCTGCGCCCGGGGCAGAAACTTCGCATCGCCGGACATGGGGCTCAGGGCGCGGGGGGGGCTCCGGGCGACCTGTACCTGCGGGTTGGTCTCCAGCCCGATAGCCGATGGAAACTCGACGGGGACGACCTGGTCGCGGAATGGGATGTCCCAGCGCCGATTGCGGTGGTCGGAGGCAAGCTCGCGCTGGAGACTCCGGAGGGTCCGATGACCCTTCGCGTCGCGCCGGGCACGCAAGCGGGGAAGATCCTCCGCGTGCGAGGCAAGGGGTTGCCGCGAAAGGACGGGACCCGTGGCGACCTCCGGGCCCAGGTGCGGATCGTGATTCCGAGTTCACCGACTTCGGAAGAGAAGGCCCTCTACCGCAAACTCGCGGACCTGTAGGGGCGCGGCAGGGGCGAGTTCGTCAGTCTCAGGCCCGCGCAAGAACAACCGCCCATTCTCGCATCCGATCTCCGGGCTATCTTCGGCCCGGGCTCAATCGCGCAATCCTCGACGTAGCTCTGCTGTGCCTCCGGTTGCGCTCAATCGCCCGAACCAAATCTGACCCGAATCTCTGGGCGCGAGAAAAAGCGCCCCACTCTCGCGCCCATCTCCGGGCCGAAGATGGGCCGGAGATGGGATGCGAGAATGGGAACTCGTTCGTACGCGGGTTCCAGGCTAAAGAACCAATCAGAGTTGCTTCAGTTCGACACGCCGGTTCATCGCGCGGCCTTCCTTGGTCCCGTTGTCGGCGATCGGCGTCGTCTCGCCGTAGCCCTTTGCCTCGATACGGCTTGCGGCGACACCATGAGCTATCAGGTAGTTCATCACGGACACGGCGCGCTTCGTAGAGAGCGTCTCATTGTAGGTAGCGCTGCCCTGGGAATCCGTGTGCCCACCGACCTCGATGCGCACCTCCGGCCAGGCCGCGAGATCCTTCGCGATCTTGTCGAGGATCGTCAATGACTCGGCGGTCAACTTGTCCTTGTCCAGCTCGAAATTGACACCGCGCAGCACGAGCGTGCGGGTCTCGGAGAAGACCTTCTTCGGCTTTTTGCAGCCCTTGGCATCGACTTCGACGCCAGCGGGCGTCCTCGGGCATTTGTCGAGGTGATCCAGCACGCCGTCCTTGTCGGTATCGAGGCAGCAGCCCTGCCGGTCGACCTTCGCACCCTTCGGGGA
>JANTFM010000425.1 GCA_024763475.1 Acidobacteriota bacterium
CACGGAGCCGGCCACCACCGAGTCCAACGCCACCGAGATCGACAAGGCCCAGGCTTTCGGCACCTTCGGCGGCTCGCACCACTACGCCAAGCGGCTCGTGGCGATGCTCCCCGAGCACAAGACCTACGTGGAGCCCTTCGCCGGGGCTGCCGCACTGCTCTACGTCAAGGAGCCCTCGGACAAGGAGGTCATCGCCGATCTCGACGAGGACGTGGTCTACCTGCACCGGGCGGTAAAGGCCATGACCCCGGAGAAGGTCGAGCAGCTCAAGCGCCGCTTCGAGTGGACCGTCACCCAGCAGAGCTTCGCCCGGGCTCGCGACATGGTGCCCCGCGACGACATCGCCCGCTTCTACAAGCTGGTCTTCGTGCGCACTCACGCCCGCGACTGCCGCCCCGACGGCACGCACCCGGCGCGCAACCACCTGGGCAGCACCACCAACCCCGACAAGTACCTGCGCGCGGCAGAGCGGCTCAAGAAGGTCACCATCCTGCGCCAGGACTACAAGAAGACCGTCGCCCAGCTCGACGGCCCGGACACCTTCTTCTTCCTCGACCCTCCCTATCCAGGCGAGTGGTACGACAAGGACGCGGTCATCGACCTCGACGAGTTCACCGAGGTCCTCAAGGGCATCAAGGGTCGCTTCATCGCGGTACTCAACGACGTACCGAAGAACGTCGCGGCCTTCAAGAAAGTCGGGCGCGTCTTTCGGCTCAAGGTCCACGAGGCCTCGGGCACCGGCGGGGCCAAGGCTGAGTCCCGACTCTTCTGCGCCAACTTCAAGATCGCCAAGGCCGACGACGTCGAGGATCTCGTTGAGACCGACACCGACGCCTTCGCCAAGTCCATCCCGCTCATCAAGGGCACCGACCCCGACGACGAGCGCTACGTGCTTGGCGTGGTGCTCGAGCCCGAGGTCGTGGACGCCCAGGGCGACATCTACTCCGCCGAGGAGGTCCGACAGGCCGCCCATCGCTTCATGGAGGAGTTCGGCGGCCTCGGATTGATGCACCGCTTCCGCGTCAACGGCCAGGTCAAGGTGCTCGAGAGCTACCTCGCACCGGCGGACTTCGAGTTCGGTGAGGTGAAGGTGCGCAAGGGCACCTGGCTGCTCGCTGTGCGGATCCTCTCCGACGAGCTGTGGGAGCAGGTCAAGGGCGGCGAGCTGACGGGCTTCTCCATCGGGGGCTCGGCTCGGAGGCGTCCCGAGCAGCCCGAGCAACCCACCCAGACCGCCGCTTCTGGAGGTGACGCATGAGCACGCCCAACGCATCGCGCGGGGCCAAAGCCCCCGTCAACCGCCTGGAGGACATCGTGGTCGAGGAGGTCTCGCTCGTCGACCGCGCCGCCAACAAGCACCGATTTCTTATCGTGAAAAGGAGCGAGGAGATGGAAGAGACCACGACCGATACCGCGACCACCCCGCCCGCGACGGAGCAGCCGCCCGGCGAGGCCCAGAACACGAGTGACACCGCAGCCGCCCCGGAGGACGCGCCCAAAGGCACAGCGACCGAACCCGCCGAGGGCACGCCCCTTGCCGTGGCCGTCGCCGCCCTGGAGGGGCTGACCGAGACGGTGGAGCTGCTCGGCACCCTGGGTGAGCAGGACGCGAGCCCGCGCCTGACCGAGCTCGCCACCGAGCTGCGCACCGTCTCCGAGCAGCTCGCCCAGGTGGGCGGGGCAAAGGGGCCGACCAGCGCCGACGACGGCGAGTCCAAGGACGACGACCGCTTCGCCACGGTCATCGAGGCGGTGCGCGCCACCCTCCAGCGCGTCGGTGGTCTGCTCGAGGCGGACGACGACGACACCACCGCCACTCCGCCCGCGAGCAAGGACGACGACGATGATGACGACGGCTCCGGGTCGAGCGGCCCGACCGGTCTCGGTGCCCAGCTCGGCGCGCTGGTGACCGAACTGCGGACCCTGACCGACACCGTCAAGGAGCAGCAGCAGCGCCTCGCCCGGCTGGAGAAGCGCTTCGGCCTGCCCAACAGCGCGCCTTCGGGCGAGCAGCCCCCGCGTCCCGAGCCTGAGGACGTGGGCTGGCCCATGGACCTGAACCGCCCCCTCGGCCGGGAGAGCGTCGACAAGGCGGTCTCCTTCCACGACGTGTGAGCAACCCCAAAGGAGCCAAGACGATGACCTACATGAGTAACCGCACCATCCTGGAGAAGGCGGACCTCGCCCTCGCCGATCTCACCGCCGGGGGCGGCATCCTGAAGCCGGCGCAGGCCCAGAAGTTCATGCGCCTGCTCGTCAAGCAGTCCGTCCTCATGAAGCTGGCGACCGTCGTGCCGATGCAGTCGCCCAAGCAGCAGATCTCGAAGATCAAGTTCGGCAGCCGCATTCTGCGTCCCGGCGCCGAGGCCACGGCCCTGGGCGCGGGCGACCGCGTGAAGCCGGATCTGTCCCAGGTCGAGCTGGACGCCAAGCTGTTCAAGGCCGAGGTACGTCTGTCCGACGAGACGCTCGAGGACAGCATCGAGCGCGGCGAGCTGCGTCAGACCATCATGGAGATGATGGCCGAGGCCATCAGCCGCGACATGGAGGAAGTGATCGTCGCGGGCGACACCGGATCCGCCGACCCCTTCCTGGCGGTCATGGATGGGGTGCTTGCCCAGGCCACGAGCAACGTCGTGGACGCTGGCGCTGGCCCCATCTCCAAGAACCTCCTGCGGGACATGCTCAAGACGCTCCCGAGCGAGCACCTGCGGGACAAGAAGGCGATGCGCTTTCTGACCAGCGTGGACGCGGACCTGGACTACCGCAACACCCTGGCCGAGCGGGCCACCGCGGTGGGCGACAAGTTCCTCGAGGGCGACAGCCCGGTCCTGTACTCGGGCGTGCCCGTGCAGCCCGTGCCGCTCTTTCCCGAAAACCTCGGCCCGGGCAACGACCGCACGGTCATCCTGCTGTGCAACCCGAAGAACATCCACGTCGGGATCTGGCGGCAGATCCGCATCGAGTCGGCCCGGGACATCTCCGAGGGGACGCTGAAGATCGTCGCCACGCTGCGCTTCGACGTCCGCTTCGCGGAGGAGCCCGGCACCTGCAAGGCCATCAACGTCCAACTCTGATCGCCGCTGGCGGAATCAAGGAGAACACGCACCATGGAAACCCTACTCGTTCGGCTCAAGCCCCACGATCCGCGTCGCGGGCACGTGCTACGCCGCTACACCTTCCGCGGCATCAAGTTCCAGGAGGAGCGCGGCTGGTACCGCGTCGAGGCCGACGTGG
>JANTFM010000426.1 GCA_024763475.1 Acidobacteriota bacterium
AGCTGCTGGCGTTCGAGGACTTCGAGGATCCCGTGTCGGCTGCCCTCTGGACACCGGGTTTCCCGGGGGACACCGCCATCGACGGACAGTGGATCTGGGGCGAGCCCGAGGGGACCTTCTCCGGTTCGATCACCTCGAATCTACAGTTCCACGCCGCCCGCTTCGATCGCAGCGCGGGCGCTGGTGTTTCCGCGTTCGTGACCGGAAACCAGGCCACGACGAACCCCGAAGCCGACGACGTGGATGGCGGGGTCACGAGCCTCGTGTCCCCTGCCTACAACGCCGAGGGCTATTACGGCGTCCGCGCGAGCTGGCAGCAGTGGTTCGCCAAGGAGGCCGCCGATCCCCTGGACCGTTTTGATGTGGAGGTTTCCGGGGACGGTGGCGTGAACTGGCTGCTGCTCGACCGCATCAGCGAGGCTACGGCTACGGCGGATGCATCCCCCGCGTGGGTCGGCCGGGCTGGTCTGCTCGACGAGCTACTGCCTCTCGGTGCGGACCTGCGCTTCCGCTTCCGGGTCTTCGACGACGGCGCCGCCAACATCGTGGAAGGCGCCCTCGACGAATTCAGGATCCTCGGTTATAGCCTGTCGAGCGACGGGGAGGTGTCTGCTGTTCGGCTCACGGGCCGCGAGAGCACGGTCGTGTCGTGGAACGCGGTGCCCGGAGGCGCCGGGGCGACCTATGACGTGGTCCGGGGAGAACTGGCCGGTCTCTCGGGTGATGCGGCGGCGGTGGGCCTCGGGCCGTTGACCTGCATCGAAGAGGACTCCGCGGATACCGACACGGCGGACCATCCGGACGAGGACTCGCCCGCACCGGGCACAGGACGCTACTATCTCGTTCGTTTCGCCCTCGGCTTCAGCGCCGGTGACTGGGGTCGTGGGAGCGCCGGTGGCTTGCGCTCGGGTGACGGGGGTTGCCAGTAGCGTGGTGCGTTCTGTGCCTAGCGCAGGAGGCGGTCCGCCACGAGCACGACCATCACGAAGAGCGCGAAGACGTTGATCTCCATGAAGCGGACCCTGCAGCAGCGCAGGTAGGCCGCCGCGTTCTTCCCTTGCGGGAGGTACGAGGAGAAGGCGCCGCTGTGCCGGAGCAGCTGGATGGCGCGCAGCGTGACCACCAGTGCGACCCCGACACCGATGGCTCCCGGGAAGTAGACCGAGGCCCCCACCGTGACCGCCGTCAGTACGACGAGGCAGGCCCAAATCTTGACGAAGAGGCCCCCGGGAAGCACGTGCTCGCCGTGGTCCTCCGCGCCGCTCTGCGCCGTTGCAGTGTCTGTGTGTGCCATGCGCTGATCCTCGGTGGGCTAGTTCGTCAGGTAGAAGAGCGGGAGCAGGAAGATCCAGATCAAGTCCACGAGATGCCAGTAGAGGCCCGTGTACTCGAGGATCTGGTAGTTGCGGGCGCCGACCCGTCCCCGGCGAATACGATCCAGCACGATCCCCATGACGCTGATGCCGATGAGGACGTGGACACCGTGAAGGCCGGTCATGATGAAGTAGAGGGTGAAGAAGAGTTTCTCGCCGTGGGCCAGTTCGACGAAATGATCGAGTCCGGGAAAGATCCCGTGGGAGAACTTGGCCTTCCACTCGAAGAACTTGAAGACGAGGAACATGGAGGAGAGGACGAGCGTGATGGTGAGCAAGTCCATCGCCCGACCCGTGCGGCCCTTCTGCAAGGCGGCGACCGCCAGCGCCATCGTCAGGCTGCTCGTCAGAAGGACGAGGGTGTTTTGCGCAAGACGAGAATGATCTGGGCGAAGAACTTAGCTGTTAGTTGCGCCCCTCGGGGCAAGCGGCAACTCAGACCAGGGGAGACTTCGAAGAGAGACGCCGCAGCGCGGCCTTGCCACCTGCGACCAGCAGATAGGTGATGCCCGCGAGCAGGATCGTCGTCGAGCCGGTGGGGAGGTCGGGTCCGTAGGAGAGCGCGAGTCCGCCGCTCGTGAAGAGGCCCCCGAGGATCACGGCGAAGAGCATGATGCGGCGGAAGGTGCCGGTGAGCTGACCTGCGACGGCGGCCGGCAGGGTAAGCAGTGCGATGACGAGGATCAGCCCGACGACCTGGATCAGGAGGACGACCGTCAGGGCAACCAGGCAGAGCAACAGCAGGTAGAAGGTCTTGACGCGAACGCCCCGCACACGGGCGAACTGCTCGTCGAAGCTGACCGCGAGGACCTGTTTATAGAAGAGCAGCAGGAAGGCCAGGATGACCAGGTCGAGCGCGGCCATCAGCCACAGGTCACTCCGTGTCACCATGAGGATATTGCCGAAGAGATAGCTCATCAGGTCGACGTTGTAGCCGGGAGTGCGCGAGATGAAGAGAATTCCTGCCGCCATCCCCGTGGCCCAGATCGCACCGATGACCGTGTCCTGCCGCTCCTTCCAGGCCAGGCTCACCCAGCCGACGATGAGGGCCGCCGCGATGGCTGCGATCATGGCGCCCACCAGGGGGGAGAACGAGAAAAAGATTGCAGCGCCCATGCCGCCGAGCACGGCGTGAGCAATACCCCCCGCGAGGAAGGTGATGCGCTTGACGACGACGTAGGTCCCCATGATTCCGCAGCCGATGCTGGCGAGCACTCCCGCGAGCATCGCCCGCTGCAGGAACTCGTGCGCGGCAAGGGCGCTGAGAAACTCGGCCATCGTCAGTGTCCATGACCATGCTGCACGATGTGCACCGGTCCATCGTAGAGATCCTGGATCATCTCTCCCGTGAGGGAGCGCGTTGGGTGGCAGATCAGGCGTCGATTCACGCAGGCGACCTGGCTGGCGTAGCTGGTCACGAAACCGACGTCGTGGGAGACGACGACGATCGTGGTCTCGCCTTGCAAGCGGCGCAGCAGGTCGAACACGTCTTCTTCGACCCGGGGATCGATGTTGGCGGTGGGCTCGTCGAGGAGGAGGATCTTTGCCTGACCGGCGAGGGCGCGTGCGATCAGGACGCGCTGGACCTGCCCACCAGAAAGGGCGCCTAGCTGACGCTCCGCCAGCGAGAGGATTCCCACCCGCTCCATGGCCTCCCGGGCCAGCGCCCGATCCTCGCGGCGGAAGCCGCCCAGGAAACGGGTGGCCCCGACTCTGCCGAGCAGGACCGCTTCGCCGACGGTGATGGGGAAGTCGCTCGCGAAGGTGCTTGCCTGGGGGACATACCCGATCAGGCGGCGAGCCTTGGCCGGTGGTCTCGACAGGACCTGGATGTGGCCCTTCCAAGGCTCGAGCAGTCCGAG
>JANTFM010000427.1 GCA_024763475.1 Acidobacteriota bacterium
TCGCCGACCGTGTGCTCGCGCGCGGTGGACGACCTTTCCATCCAGCAGATGCCTGGGGGCGGCTGATCCCCCTGGCGTTGTTGAGCGGGGCCGCACTCTACCTGGCCGGTTTCGTCCAGTCCGGCTTCTGGCGCCTCGTGTTCGTGTTCGTTGCCGCCTCGTTCGTCACGGGATTCCTGGTCCAGTTGCGGCGGGGCAGGGGACGCACAGATGAACGAGGCCGGGTGGATCCCGGTGGGCCGGAAGCCGTCGCCGCGTTCTTCATGCCCTGGATCGGCTGGGTCTACATCGCGATGTCCAGCACGATCCTTCCCCAGCTGGCGGGAGAGCGGAGCGGAAGCCTCGTCTTCCCCGCAATCGGGCTCGCGAGCCTCGCCCTCCTGATCGCCTCCATCCAGTTCGGCCGCCGCAGCGCGCGCGCGATCGCACGCGGGGAGCTGAGCGAAGTCGTCAGCGAAGGCCGGCTGCGCTATCCCCGGACCTTCCTGCGCCACCTGTCCCGGCGCGTGTTCGGACTCGATCTTCCTCGCGAGGAGGTCCGGGCGCTGAGAGAGGTCCACCTGAAGGCGCAGCGCGGCATGGTGGGAATCCTCGGACCCAATGGCGCCGGCAAGACGACGTTGCTGCGCCTTCTCGCGGGAATCCTCGATCCGACCGGGGGGAAGATCTTCCTCGGTGAAATCCCCTTGCAGAAGCTCCGGAAACACCTGGCGCGCTGGCTCGGCTATCTTCCACAGGATTTTGGCCTGCCGAAGGCGATGAGCGCTCGGGAGTATCTCGACTACTTCGCACTGCTCTACGAGATCGGCACGAAGGACGAGAGGCGGGAGCGCGTCGATCGCCTCCTCGACGAGGTTGGACTCGGCGAGAGAGGCGACGAGAAGATCGGCGGCTACTCCGGAGGCATGCGGCAACGGGTCGCTATCGCGCGCACCCTGTTGCGCCTGCCCCCCGTGATCATCGTGGACGAGCCAACCGTCGGTCTCGATCCCCGCGAGCGCATCCGCTTCCGGAACCTCCTTTCACGCCTCGCGGAAGGCCGGATCGTGCTCTTCTCCACCCATGTGGTGGAGGATGTCGCCGTGGCCTGCGAGCGCGTCATTGTCATGGCCGAGGGCCGGGTCGTCTACGACGGGCTGCCGGGCGAGCTCGCAGACCAGGCTGCGGGGCATAGCTGGCAGTACCACGCGGAGGCGGGCGAGCTGCCGGAACTGGGAGGAGACACGCTCATCACGGACCAGGTGCCGGAAGCCGACGGCAGTCTGCGCGTTCGCATCCTGTCGGCCGTCAAACCCCATGAGGATGCCGTCAGCACGGCGCCGACCCTCGAGGACGGCTACCTCGTGCTGGTTGCGAACCACAACGGAGGACTCGCGCGATGAAGAGGGTCCGCGACCTCCTCTCCATCCTTCCCGCCTCGGCACGCCTGATTGGCCTGCGACGCTACTACCTGCTGCCCCTGATCGCGCTGATCTATCCGTTGTTGGCTTTTCTCTTTCTCCTGCTGCCGGACTCCACCGGTTACGAACCCGCTGCCGTGCTCAGCTCGCTGATGGGCATGCCCCTCAGCGCAATGGCGTGTTTCCTCGGCGTGCGCATCATCGCCAGCGAGTGCGAGCAGCGCACGCTCGAAATCGCCTACACGGTTCCCGGAGGCGCCCATCGAATCTGGATTCCCAAGATCGTGGCGGCCCTCCTGATCCTGGTGGTCACCGAAGCGCTGCTCGCCATCATGATCCAACTGCTGTTGACCGACGTGACGCTGGGAACGCTCTACGGCGCACTCCAGCTCGCGGGCTTCTACCTGGTGCTGGCCATGGCATTGGCCGCTTTTCTCCGCAGCGAGATCACGGGAGCATTGGTCGTCGCCGCGTTCTTCGCCCTCGGCCTGCTCTTCTCCCAGGCACCGATCTCGCCCTTCTGGAACCCGCTACGCTACGAGTCGCGGGAGGCTTCCGAGTTGCTCGCGACCACGATCAAGCACCGCGCCACCTTCGCTCTCCTGATCGTTGCTATCGGAGCCATGGGATTCGCGCGGGCCCAGCGGAGGGAGAAGATGCTGCGCTAGTCGCGGCCATGTCTGCAGGGCCGCGGAGGGTGGGCGGGTTCACCGTCCCCCCGGGGGCCTACAACGCAGGCGCCTGTCCCCGCCTCTTGCGTTCCTCTCCGGTGGGTTGCACGGCCCGGCGCCACGTACCGTGATTCAGGTACCAGCGAACGGTCTCCCGGAGGCCGCTTTCGAGGTCGTGCCCTGCACGCCAGCCAAGTTCCTTCTCGGCGCGAGAGGCGTCGATGGCATAGCGCCGGTCGTGTCCGGGGCGATCCGGCACAAAGGTCTTGAGCTCCGAGTAGTGCGCGTACCCGCGCTCCTGCATCGCCGGGTTGTCCCGCGCCGGACGGAGTTCGTCAAGAGCATTACAGATCGCATCCACGATCTCGAGGTTGCTGCGCTCGCCCTGTCCGCCGAGATTGTACTTCCTTCCCGCGTCTCCCTTCTCGAGCGCCAACATGATGCCTTCGCAGTGATCCTCCACATGGAGCCAATCCCGGACGTTCGCGCCGTCGCCATAAATCGGCAGGTCACGCGCCTCCACGGCGTTCAGGATGACCAGCGGGATGAGCTTCTCAGGGAACTGGTAGGGACCGTAGTTGTTCGAGCAGTTCGTGATCAGGGCAGGGAGACCGAAGGTCTCGCAATAGGCGCGCACGAGGTGGTCGGCGGCAGCCTTTGAGGCCGCATAGGGTGAATTGGGGGCATAGGGCGTTTCTTCCGTGAACGCACCCTCGCTTCCGAGCGATCCGTAGACCTCGTCGGTGGACACATGCAGGAAGCGGAAGCGGGACGCCGCATCGTCTTCGAGCCCGGCCAGGTGCTTCCTCGCGCCCTCGAGGAGGCGATGAGTGCCCACGATGTTGGTGCGGATGAACGCGTCCGGATCGTCGATGGAGCGATCCACATGGCTCTCTGCCGCGAAATTGACGAGGCAGCTTGGCGCGTGCTCCGCGTAGAGTGCGGCAACCTGTTGGGAGTCGGCGATGTCGCCCTTCTGGAACACGAAGCGAGAGTCACTGCTCACCTCGGCGAGACTTTCGAGATGTCCGGCATAGGTCAGCTTGTCAAAAGCAACGACCTTCCTGTAGCCGCGCTGCAGCGCGAGACGCACGAAGTTCGATCCGATGAAGCCCGCCGCCCCTGTAATGACAATCGTGGTCAACGCAATCCCCCCCCGAGAG
>JANTFM010000428.1 GCA_024763475.1 Acidobacteriota bacterium
ACGTGGCGTGGGCAGCATCGGACGATCGGGAAGCGCTCAAGAAGAGGATCATGACGGAACTCAGACCTGAACTCAACGAGGTGGTGCCGATGGTCGACGAAGCGATGGTTGAGCGGTCCCCATGGGATGCGTTCATGGACTGGGCTCGGGTCTTCTACGAGGACCCGGAATTCGACTCGATCGAACGTGATTACAAGATCCATCTCAGTCAAGAGGTGAGAGCAGCCCGGGAGGCTTTCCTTGGCGATCGTGACTGGTGGGAGCCGTTGAACGCCGCGTTCCATTCCGGGAGCAACAACCTAACTCGCTGGAACCAGCACAACACGTATCTCGATTGGGCACGGGAACACCAGGAGGAAGCTGCTCAGAGTCTCGCGGCTATCTGGAACCCGAACCTGGCGCTCTCGGAACGCATCCGCGGATTCTCCGAGCACTTCCCAACGGATGTATTCAGCGGCAGCGGCATGAGAACAACTCTGGCGTCATTGCTGCTCCTCGGCGATGACCCAACGCAGTACCCGCCCTACAAACCCTCCGTCTTCAACGACGGGCAGAAACTCGTCGCCTACCCGCCGCTCCACGCCAGTGCCGACGAAGCAGAGATCTACGAACACGGCCTGTCGTTCCTTGATGAGATCATCGAAGAAGCCGCCAACCGAGACCTGACCCTGCGGGATCATCTCGATGCCCAAGCGGTGCTCTGGTCCGTGATGAAGAACGGTCTCAGTGACAGCGCAACCGACGCGCAGCGGCGGGCCTTGGCTGCATACCGAAGAGAACTGCGTCCCGCCTGGTGGGTCAACCAGGGGAAGACCTACGCGATCGAACGCTCCGGTCACTTCGTGTGGGCTCCACAGGAGACGAAGGGCGGATTCCCGGTCAAGCACCACACCGACGTCTTGCTGATGAAACGCGGCGACACGGTGATGCACTATTCCAAAGGGGCGATACGAGCAATCGGGCTCGTTGCCAAGTCCGGTCATCGAGCTGACCGGCCGTCGTCACTGCCGGAAGAGGCATGGCAGAGCGAGGGGTTTCGAGCCAACATCCGCTACTTCGACCTTGACGACCCGATCAAACTCACGGAGATCCCGGCGGTCGCCCGCGAAGAGGAGAACACCGCCTTCACATCCCAAGGATCGGTGAAGCAGGGATACCTCTACGGCCTATCGAAGGAGTTTTCCGACGATCTCCGTGAGCACTTCATCGACCGATGGCCGCCCGGATCGCCCTGGTACCAGGAGCAACCCAACTACTGGCTCTTCCAAGCCAATCCGGCGTACTTCGATCTGCCTGCCATGCTCGCAGAGAAGGGTGAAGGCGGAGCTGATGACTGGGTTGTACGCGCCCACAAGGACGTCATGAAGGTGGGCGATCGCGTTGTTCTGTGGCAATCCGGCCCCGAGGCTGGCGCCTACGGCTTGGGGACACTGACGGGCGAGGCGCGAGAGCGGAACAGGGATGAGGCATTCTTCGGGGAGGATGGCGAGTGGGGAGTCACGTTTGACATTGATCGAATTCTCGACCCGCCGATTCCGCGGAGCGACCTTGTGAACCACCAGGTTCTCAAGAACATGACAATCATTCGTGCGCCTCAGGGCACATCGTTTCAAGTCACTCCAGAACAGTGGACAGCGCTCGATGAACTCATCGAAGGCCGCCGAACGCTGGCCGTCGCAGTTGCCGATGCAGCCGCGATGGACAGGATCGGCGATGGGTCATTCGGATGGAACGATTGGCATTCCGACTACAACGACGTGGATCGAGGTGACCGCATCGTGTTCGGCGTGACGGGCGGTGAGGACATTCTTGGATGGAAAGAAGGAACCGTGTCATCGAGCGGGATATATGAGGCCGAGGGCGCCCCTCGCTATCGGGTCGATCTCTCCGACACCGCGGAAGTCGCGCCGATCGCGGATTCAGAGGTCGCAGAGGCCATCTTGAGGTCAGGCAAAGAGGGAGGACGCGGTGTGCTGATCGCAGACGCGGGGACGGAAGCAGCGGTTGCTTCGTTGGCAGCGGCAGTCGCGGGATTCTCGGAAGCCGTTCGAGTCTCGAATCTTGACTACGGGAGTCGCCACGAAGACCTCATCCGGGCGTTCACCGTATCGCTCGCCACGAAGCGATTCGTCCTCCTCACCGGTCTCTCGGGATCCGGCAAGACGCGCCTCGCCATGGCCTTCGGCCAGTGGCTTGGTGATGATCACTATCAGGTGGTTGCGGTGAGGCCCGACTGGACCGGCCCAGACGCCCTGCTCGGCTACGAGGATGGGCTCTCGGAGCGCAAGGAGACGGGGCAGGCATGGCACGTTCCCCAATCGTTGGAATTCATGCTTCGCGCCGCGCATGATCCCCGTCAGGCCTACTTGCTCGTACTCGACGAGATGAACCTGGCCCACGTCGAACGGTACTTTGCTGATGTGCTCTCCGGAATGGAGTCTGGTGAACAGATCCTTCCCAACCTCGCCCGTGATGACAGCGGTGAATGGCGAGTGGTCGCAGACGAGGCGAGACGGATACCGTTCCCCTCGAACCTCTTCGTCACCGGCACTGTCAACATCGACGAGACGACGTACATGTTCTCGCCGAAGGTTCTCGATCGGGCAAACACGCTCGAATTTCGGGTCCGAACCGAAGATCTGATCGTTCACGCTGAACCGCCTGACGACGTCCTTGCCGGTGCCGAATCGTTCATCTCCGCCTTCCTCGGGGCCGCCGTTGCAGCAACGGAGACGTGGGACGGGACCGAAGAGCTGGCTCGATACCTTCAGGGGCTCCATCGGATCCTCTCCGCGGATGACCGGGAGTTCGGGCATCGGGTCTTCTTCGAGGCGCAGCGGTTCGGGGCGTTGCTCGCGGCTGCCGGCGATGACGACGTTCTGTCGGCACTCGATCTGCAAGTGATGCAGAAGATCCTTCCCCGATTCCACGGATCGCTGCGACAACTCGCCGGGCCGCTCGCCACAATCGGAGAGTGGGCCTACCGGCTCGAAGTGTCCGCCGACGAATTCGATCCGCTCGGTGAAACCGTCAAGGCCGATCAGGCGAAGCTGCCGATCTCCTTCGACAAGATCCAGCGCATGACCCGACGGCTCAGAGCGAACCACTTCGTCAGTTTCGCTGAGTAGACATGCAGGCCATCCACGACGCTGCGCTCGATCTCGTGTCCGAGAAAGGAACTCTCGGCACGTTGCACATTGCGTGTCTCGGAGATGAGCTCGAATGG
>JANTFM010000429.1 GCA_024763475.1 Acidobacteriota bacterium
AGTCTCAGCTCCCTTCGATCGACTGCAATGACGACAATGTCGTGGCCGTGGCCTGGGAGGATCTACGAAACGGTGATTGGGACATTTTCTTCAGCGTGTCCGACGATGGCGGGGTGACTTGGAGCGCAGAGACACGTCTCGACGATGGCCCCCTGGGCACCCAGGCGCACAACGCCCAGATCATGGTCGTGGAGGGCGCTCCGCTCCGGCTGGTGGCGGCTTGGGATGATGATCGGGACGGTGGGCGGGATGTCTATGTCTCCTTCAGTGACGACTTCGGCGCGAGCTGGTCTCCCTCCGCGCGTATCAATACGGGCCTGCCTCCCGGCAGCGCGCCGGTGGAAGAGTGGGCGATCGCGGCGAAAGGAGACCGGGTCACGATGGCCTGGAGCGACAACCGTGATGGAAGTCCGGAGACGATGGTGCGAGATATCTTCTCGGTCGTTTCCGGGGATCGGGGAACGACCTGGGGCGTGGCTCAGCGCCTGGACCTCGGCACGGCTCCAGGCGAGGCGGACTCCCTGGAACTCGCGCTTGGTGTTGAGACGGATGCCGATGTCGTCTTCTATCTCGATCGACGTTTCGATCCGGGATCTGCCGACTTCTTCTCCGGTGGTGAGGGCATGGACTTCGCTGCGGCGGATGCGGACGCAGACGGGATCTCGATAGACATCGACAACTGCCCGAACTACCCCAACGGGTCCCAGGACGACCAAGATTTTGATGCTCGCGGCGACTTGTGCGATCCCTTCCCGCTGGATCCAGGAAATGACCCGGATGGCGATGCGGTTTCGACGGAGGATGACAACTGTCCGAATCGCTCGAACTTGCTCCAGGAAGACGACGATGGGGATGGTTGGGGCAATACCTGTGACTTGTGCCCCCTGGACCAGGACTTCCTCCAGCGGGATCTCGATGGTGACAAGATCGGAGACGACTGCGATGCCGACCTCGACGGGGACGGCCTGAACAACGATCCGGATGATCCTGACGACGACAATGATGGCGTTGCGGACGGGATAGACAACTGTCCTACCCTGCCGAACCCCGCCCAGCTCGCTCAGAATGATATGGATGCAGAGGGCGATGCCTGTGACGAGGACGACAATGTGGTCCAGGCCGTCCTGGTGGAACCCGACGGAAACAGCTATCCGAAGATGCGCTGGGAGAAGGAGCGGGATGCCACGGGCTACAACGTCTACTTCGGCTTCCTGGACGGGTTGAGTGCCGGCGATCCGGGGTTCTGCTATCGACCCGACACCAAGGTGCGGGTTGCGGTCCTGTCAGACATGCCCGATGCCGGTGAGGGATTCTGGTATCTCGTGACCTCGATTCAGAACGGAACTCTCGAGGGAGACGGCGGCAAGCAGTCGAGTGGGGTCACTCGACCTCTGCCCGATACCTGCGATGTCGCTGCAGCGCGGGATTGGGATCTCGATGGTGTTCAAAACCATGAGGACAACTGTCGCTACCAGGCGAATGGTGGGCAGGAAGACACGGATGGTGACGGAGTGGGTGATGTCTGTGATCCCTACCCGGAAGACACCTACGACGATTACCCGGACCTCGACGGCGTTGCGGGTGACCTCGATAACTGCCCCCTTGTAGCGAACCCGGACCAGGCGGATACGGATGGCGACGGGGTGGGCGATGCTTGTGATCGCTGCGTCACCGCTTTCGATCCGCTTCAGTCGGATGGCGACGGTGATGGCGTTGGGGACGCTTGCGACCCGGATATCGATGGGGATGGGATCGCGAACGGCGTGGACGACGACCAGGATGGCGACGGCATCGCCAACCTCGATGACAATTGTGATGCCATAGCAAACGGGGACCAGGCGGATCTCAACGACGGCGACGGGGTGGGCGATGCCTGTGACCTCGATGACGAGGAGATTCTCGGGTTGCGTATCAGCAATGCCCGCCGTGACTTCCTCGAGTGGACGCCGGAAGCGGGCGCGAGCGCCTATTCGGTCTACACGGATCGCCTGGCGGCGCTCGGCACAGGCGGTGACTACGGTGCGTGTCTTGCCCCAGCGACGCCCAACCCCTACATCCTCGTCGACAAGACTCCGCTCGCCGGAGAGGGCGCCTACTACCTGGTGACCGGGTCCTTTGCGGGTCACCAGGGGACGGCGGGGCGCGATTCCGAGGGTCAGGAGCGATCTGTCGTCGGAGCCTGCGAGTAGTTCGAAGCAGTTTTCATGAGAAACGAGCCCTGGGACCCGGCGACTGCCGGGTCCCCTCTTTTTTCTGCCGATCGACTTGCCGGACGCGACCGAGTCGTGTTATCTCGCCCCTATCGATCGCGCGAGCTGCTCGCCTGGGCTCTTCGTGAGCCTTCCAGGCTAACCATGGGAGTCGCCAGATGAACCAGCCAAGGACCCTCGATGTGGACTGTCCCTTCTGCAGGGGAAAACTCGTCATCGACCTCGCCTCGGGGGAGATTCTCGAATCCCATGCTCCTGAGGGGAAGCCGAAGGAGTTCGACGAGGCCCTCGGGGGCGTCACGGCAGCTGCCCGCCAGCGAGAGCGGGACTTCGAGCGTGCTTTCGAGAGCGAGAAGGGAAGGGAAGATCTGCTCGCGAAAAAGTTCGAGCGGGCCCGCGAGCGGAGTGCCCCGGAAGACAACCCGCTGGACTCCCTGTGAGCCCGGCAGCAGCCGTTTGGGCGTACCTGAGCTCAAAGGCCGCGGCGTTTTCCGCGCTCCTGCTGATCGGCTGTGGGGTTCTCCTCATGTCCGGATGCCAGCCCTCGGTCGAGGAGCAGATCGATTCGCTCTACCAGGGGGAGCGCCGCGGCGCCCTCGATCTCGCGGAGCTGGAGAAGGCCCTCGCGAACGAGTCGGCCCATGTGCGTGTCACGGCGGCGTCGCTGCTCGGAAGGCTCGGCGATCCTCGGGGTGTCAGCCTGCTGACCCGCGTGGTGGCGGATCCGGATCACGGTGTTCGGGCGACGGTTGCGGCCTCTCTTGGGCATCTCGGCAGCCGGGAGGCGCTTGCCCCCCTGCTCGAGCTCGCACGGGATGAGTCGCCTGTCGTGCGGCTCAAAGCGATCCAGGCGCTGGGAAAGATCTCCGATCCGCGGGCGCTGGACACCTTGTTCCTCGCGCTGAAGGAGGAGATCGATCCCTACCTGAGGGAGGCGGCCGCTGAGGCACTCACCGAACTGGCTGCGCCCGCAGCCCGCGATCGGCTGATCGGGGTTCTCAGCGAT
>JANTFM010000430.1 GCA_024763475.1 Acidobacteriota bacterium
TACTCGATGATCTCGGTCACGGTACCCGCACCGACGGTGCGGCCACCCTCTCGAATGGCGAAACGCAGACCCTTGTTCATCGCGATCTCTTTGCCCAGGGTGCCGATGATTTCCAGGCGGTCGCCCGGCATTACCATCTCGCGGCCCTCGGGGAGATTCACTTCGCCGGTCACATCCGTCGTACGGAAGTAGAACTGCGGACGGTAACCGTCGAAGAATGGCGTGTGACGGCCGCCCTCGTCCTTGCCGAGGATGTACACCTCGCCCTTGAACTTCGTGTGCGGCGTGATCGAACCCGGCTTCGCGCAAACCTGGCCCCGCTCGACGTCCTTGCGGTCCGTCCCGCGCAGCAGCAGACCCACGTTGTCGCCAGCCTGCCCGTCGTCGAGGATCTTCTTGAACATCTCGACGCCCGTCACCGTCTTCTTCACCGTCGGGCGAAGACCGATGATCGCCACCTCTTCACCCGTGTGGATCTGGCCCTGCTCGATGCGGCCCGTCACCACCGTGCCGCGACCCGTGATCGTGAACACGTCCTCGATCGGCATCAGGAAGTCCTGGTCGATCGGGCGCTCCGGATCCGGGATGTAGGCGTCGACCTCCTCCATCAGCTTGAGCACCTGCTCCTGCGCGGCCGCGTCACCCTCGCCGGCCTTCAGCGCCGACACCGGGCAAATCGGGATCTCGTCGCCGGGGAACTGGTACGAATCGAGCAGCTCGCGCAGCTCCATCTCCACCAGCTCGATCAGCTCCGGATCATCGACCATGTCCACCTTGTTCAAGGCCACCACGATCGCCGGAACACCAACCTGGCGAGCCAGGAGGATGTGCTCTCGGGTCTGCGGCATCGGGCCATCGGCAGCGGACACCACCAGGATCGCGCCATCCATCTGCGCGGCGCCCGTGATCATGTTCTTCACGTAGTCCGCGTGGCCGGGGCAGTCGACGTGGGCGTAGTGACGCTTCTCCGTCTCGTACTCCACGTGGGCCGTCGCGATCGTGATACCGCGCGCCTTCTCTTCCGGCGCGTTGTCGATCGAATCGAAGGAACGGATGTCCACCTTCTCGCTGAAACGGGCCAGGGTCATCGTAATGGCCGCAGTCAGGGTGGTCTTGCCGTGATCGACGTGTCCGATCGTCCCGACGTTCACATGCGGCTTTGTCCGCTCAAACTTTTCTTTCGCCATCAGATCCTCCGGCTAATACCCTCTCGGCATCCCTTGGGCCGAGAAATGTCTGCGGATCATCCGCAGCCAGTAAGGAATTGGAGCCCATGACCAGACTCGAACTGGTGACCTCCTCCTTACCAAGGAGGTGCTCTACCGACTGAGCTACATGGGCTCGCGCCTGTAACCTACAAAATGGAGCGGGAAACGAGACTCGAACTCGCGACCCTCAGCTTGGAAGGCTGATGCTCTACCAACTGAGCTATTCCCGCCCAAACTCTCGGGCTTCCGCGCCCATGGTTGCTGCGTCCTGCTATCTTTCGTGCGTGTTTCGTCCGTTGCTTTCGTTCACATGTGCTGCTGGTGGTGCAACTTGGTGGAGGGGAGAGGATTCGAACCTCTGAAGTCGTTCGACGGCAGATTTACAGTCTGCTCCCTTTGGCCACTTGGGTACCCCTCCACAGATCAAACACCCGACAGGCGACAAAACCCCTTGCGGGCAAGTCCGAACCCGTCCTCGTCCTCCCTGCTACTTGGCTCTCCTGCTGTATCGAGGGTTCCCAAGTCCTTCAAGAGCCCCCGTTTGGAGCTGGCGAAGGGACTCGAACCCCCGACCTGCTGATTACAAATCAGCTGCTCTACCAGCTGAGCTACGCCAGCCCAGCAAACGGCGGCGATCCTAACAGCGCTTCTGGGGAGCGTCAAGGCTTTTTGCGAAAGAAAATCGTTTGTCGCAACTGGGCCTCTGTACACTGCAATATTCGCCGAGGAAGCAACGGCGTTCGAGCCTCCTCAATCCGCGGATCCTCGTCCAATTCCTGTCGCTCTGCCCCAGTTTTCCGAGAATCGGGCTGCCAATTGAGCCCGTCTCGCTCGGCAGTCTAATCGCCCGGAGACTCTGGGAGCCTCGCTGTTGCAACTGCAGCCGACGATACAGAGCGTTGTCGGGACACTTCTGCGAGGACGATTCCCATGGCGACGGAGACATTCAGCGAGCCGATATCCGCGGAGATCGGAATCACGACCCGGACCGGACACTCCTTGAGCACGCCCGGCCGCACCCCCTTCTCTTCCGAACCCGCCACGAGAATCACTCCGCTCGTCAAGTCCGCTTCCCAGTAGGGCACGCCGCCTGCAGGATCCAGCGCCACAGGCGTGATGCCCTCCTTCTTCAGGGTGCGCAGCATGCTCGACAGGTTCCCGGCCCGCGCCACCGGGACGAGTTCGAGCCCCCCCTGGGCCACGCGTCGGACGGCGGGGCTCAGCCCGGAGCTGCGATGCCCCGGGAGGAACATCCCGTGGGCCCCCACCGCCGCCGCTGTCCTCAGTATCGCTCCGACGTTTCGCGGATCCGAGACCTCGTCCAGCGTGATCAGCAGGGGATCTGCGGGCAAACCCTCCATCAGCTCATCCGGATTGAGAAGATCGGCCTCCGAGATGCGGGCCGCCATCCCTTGGTGATTGAGCCCACCGGCCAGACGATCGAGCGCATCGCGGGGAACCTGCTGGTAAGGAACGTTGCCCTGCTTCGCGAGCGAAACCAGCTTGCGGGATCTCCCATCCCGAAGCTCCCGAGACAGGATCAGGCGCTCGACACGCTGGGGATTGACCTCCAATGCCGTACGCACCGCGTGAAACCCGAAGGCAAGGCCCTCCTGGGGCTCCTTCTCCCGCGACGAGCCGACGCGCTTGGAGGAACGCTCCTTCACCGAGCGCTCGGAACGATCGCTTCTGCCCTTCGAACCACCACGCTCGGAGGAGCGCGTCTTCACCGGACGCTCGGGGCGATCGTCCCTACGTTTCGCACCCGGACGCTCGGAGGAAGCTCTCTTCGGGCGCTCCGGACGATTGTCTCTGCTCATAGCTTCTACCTCTCTTCGCACTGCGGGCCGTCGGCCCCGGTCCTTGCGTCCCGCCTGTTCATCAACCTGGGTGCTAAATTGACCACAGGCCAATTCTGCTCTTGCCTGTACCTGCACACCTACCTGGGTGCCACCTGCATCAACCTGGGTGCTAAATTGACCGCAGGCCAATTCTGCTCTT